>JAOTVS010000033.1 GCA_029863275.1 Candidatus Nitrosopumilus sp. | reverse complement strand
TTCTTTTAGTAAGGCACTCACCATTTTTTCCTGTGAGACAAATACAGGTTTTCTTGAAATTTGTTCTAGATTTTTCATTTTGTTGTCATTTTCTAATTCCTTAAGAACATCTCTTACATGAACAAATCCCACAATGTCATCTGGGCTTGAACCATAAATCGGAATTCGAGAATACCCATTTTGATTTATTTCATGTAATGCTTCAAATAGAATAGTTTTTGAATTAAGTGTAAACATTTTTGTCCTTGGAGTCATAACAGAGCGAACAACAGTGTCATCAAATTTAAGGGCACCATGAACCAGATCCATCTCGTCTTTTTCAATTGCTTTTTCTGCATGACCTTGATCTATCACTCCACGTATTTCATCTTCTGTTATTGGGGGTGGTTCATGACTGCTTCCAGTTATTTTTACCACTCCTCGTGTTATAATTTCAAAGAATTTTACTACTGGATAGAATACAAAACTGAATACCAATAAAACCGGAGCGTATCTTAATGCAATCTTTGTTGAATTTGCATTACAGTAAGTTTTTGGAGTAATCTCTCCGAAAACCAAAATTAAAAAAGTCATTACTCCAATTGCGATACCTAAACCATCATTTCCAAAAAGGCGTATTGCCAGACTAGTCGCCAGAGCAGATGATCCTACATTTACTAAATTATTGCCCAGATTCACACTTGACATCATCCAGCTTGGATTGGTTTTGAGTTTGTATAGTGCCTTTGCCCCTTTTTCTCCTTCGTTTAATAATTGAACAACTTTAGATTTTCGTACTCCAACAAGTGCCACTTCTAGACCGCTGAAAAAAGCCGAAAGTCCTATAAGCGAAGCCAAAGCTGTAATCTCCATCCAAAGCTCTACCATGATATCCTCCAAAAAATTTTGTTAGAACAACAAAGGTCATTCATTTTATTTTATATGCCCCATCTCTTGGTTGTTATATATTTGCAAAACGCACTATTAAGGCTTAAGATAAGATCTTCATTTCTTGATTATGATGTATTGATTTGAGGCTAAATTTTGGGGGGTATGGCAAATTGATTTTGCGGATTATTATGATAGTCTACTGGAAGCATGGCATCTTTTTGCCTGCCAGTTAAAATCCCCACAACAACATCATCTTTTTTAATTACTTCTTCCTCTAGCAATTTTTTTATTCCTACTACTGATGCACCAGATGCCATTTCACAATCGAATCCATTTAGCCCTACAACTGACATCCCATCCAGCATCTCTGCATCTGAAACTGTGGTAACTACACCATCAGTAAAATCTAATGCCCTCAATCCTTTTAAAATATTTGCAGGCCGTCCAATCTGAATGGCAGTGGCTTTTGTTTTAGGTCTTATCCCTTTATTGTCCAAATAATCATAATATTCTTTAATTAATTCTATATTGGGTTTCCCGTTATTCCAACGTAACTCTTCTCCTTGAAATTTTCCATTATACAAATCTGATAAGGTACTTGCACCCTCAGAATTAATTACTGCAATCCTGGGAATTTTTTTAATCCATCCACATTCGTATAATTCCATTAAGGCTTTTCCACAACTTGATGTGTTTCCTAAGGCTCCGCCAGGATAAACAATCCAATCCGGAGATTCCCATTTTAAATACTCTAAGGCTCTATATGGGATTGTTTTTTGACCCTCGATCCTAAATGGATTTATAGAATTTACTGTATACCCATTATGATTTTTTGCATCATCTAATGATTGCTTTAATGCATCATCAAAATTTCCGTTAACTTCGACAATTTGTGCACCAAATTGATATGCTTGACTAAGTTTACCTGGTGCAATTTGCCCAGCTGGAATATACACATCACATTTGATTCCTTCATTAGCAGCAAACATTCCTGCTGATGCAGATGTATTTCCAGTCGATGCACAAACAATTTTTTTTGCACCTACCATCTTTGCATGAGTCACAGCACTTGCCATTCCATTATCTTTGAAGGATCCACTTGGATTGTATCCCTCAGGCTGCAACCATAAATTATCACTTGGGATTTCAATAAAAGAAGCAACTTTAGTCATATGGTAAGGCTTTGATTGTCTACCTTCTGCACCATCAAGGGAAACTAAGTATTTTGAACATTCATCTATATTTTCAGTGTCAATTTCACAGAAATTTAATAATTCTCTAAATCTCCATACTCCACTTTCATTAAAAATAATCCCTTCATCCATCATCCCTCTGTGTGCAAAAGTCTCTTTTAATTTCTCATGGGGTTTGTTCTTATATTTTACATCTAACAGATGACCTTTATTACATTGTACATTTGTGCTTGTTATAGGATATTCTAAACCGCATTGTGGATCTATGCATTTTAGATACGCGTCTCCTTGCAATGTCAGGTTGAGATTATAAAGATAATTTAAAGTTAGGAGTAGTTTTTTAATACCTAATGATTATTTTTCTTGCCCAAACTTATTAGATTAGAAATAAGTTGTCTAGAATCAAAGATGATCTCCAAAAATGAATACGTAAAAAAAATTTTACAACAGATTTTAGATTCCATCAGGGCAATTGAAAAACTAAGTGACAAATCTGGAGATTTGAACCTTATCAAACGAGAATTATTGAAAATCATTGGGTTTTTTATGGTCCTTGTTAAGAAATTGGGAACCGAGGACTTTCAATCAAATGAATTATTAGAATTGAAATCAAAAGTAGAAAGTTACTTACAAAATTATTATTTCATTCAAGAGATAGATACAATGTCTCCATTATATTCGGATGATTCAGATCGAATTAAAAATATGAGATTAAAAATTCTTGAATCTTTTGAGGACAAAAAACTAATTGATAAATTAAAAAACCTTGTGGAAAAATTATAGTAATGTCTAAAAAAGAGAAGAAATGTGTTTTATGCGGTTGCAAGGATCATAGATTAATAGGATGCTCTAGACACATGATAAAAAAATGTAGTTGCTATAAATCACAATAATTTTTTATTGTTTTTGTTATTTTTGGCGAGGGCCAGATCTTTCATGAAAATTTAAACAACACTTGCATTCTTTTTTACGACATTCTTGTTCAGTATAATGATCACATATTCCACATTCACAACTTTTAGTCAATTAAATATTCTCCCTTAATTAACAATAAAAGTAATACGATTTTAAATAATTTTTGTCCCATTGCACCTATTTTGATTTGGTCTTTTTTGTAGTTTTTTTAGGTTTGGCCTCTAACTCTTTTTCAATTTCTTCTGCTTTATTATCTACAGCCTTAATTATTTCCTGGATAAGTCCATCTAGATCACTATCTTCGACTTCTGGCTCCACTGTACTTGCAATTTCAGTAATAGTGCTTGAAATCTCAGCACTTACATCCTCGAAACTTTCAGGATCCTCATATGCTGCATTATAGAGATTTTTTAAATTGTTTATCTGGCCAATTACTTGATCAGTAAGAATAATCCTGTACTCAGTCCCATTAACATCTACTTGTTTTGCACTCATAATTCAGAATTCAAATTTTGATGCTTAAATGTTTTTAGTTGAATTGAATCTACATACAACGCATATTTTATGACAATCTAAAAAATAATATAATCTAGCGCCGATGCATCGCTTATCAACCTTGTATGATATGCACCAACAACATATCCATTTTTAATATCATTTGCAAGAATCCATCTATTAGAAGAGGAGTAGTGTCTTTTTTCTGCCATTTCTTGTTCAATTGCTTCTATATCAAATTCACCTTCTTCCACCTCTTGTGTGTCAAGGTGTTTTATTGTGATCAGGATTTTACTGATTTTTACCCGATCTCCAAATTTCCATTTGGAGGGAGTATTCTCATCTGATACCTCTAGCACTTTGATTTTCATTTGTTTTTTACCTGTTGAATCGTAACTTATCAAAACTCGTTCATCTGTAAATTCTTCAAAACTTATACGAGAATACCCATTATCATCTGCATCTGAAACTAGGTCTAATATGGATTCAAATTTTGGAGTTTCAGATTCTAATTTATTTTTCTCTTCGGACACTCTCTAACTACCATGATTATCCCTAAAAAATGATTTGATATCTACTGAATCGTTAGGCATTAGGTCTAAATTTTGTTTTAAATGGCATTTTACAATCTTCCAAATCAATCTCTTTTCGATGTCCATTAATTTGCGCAAACACTTTACCTTCATAATTACATGAACAATTAGTGATCTGAATAGATTCATCCCAAATCTTGTAAAATTCCCTTAATTCTCTACTCTCATAAGTTCCTAAACCTATTCTTTTTTTCGACAGAAATTTGAAGGCAAGAATTACCTTTCTCTTTTTATAAATATCAAATATTTTAATCCATTTTAAGCACCTTTCAATCTGATCTGCAGGAACAGGAAGCGACATAGATGTTCCTGATTTAGCCTCTACAGTGAAAATTGAACTTTCTAGTGTATTTACCGCCAAAACATCCGGAAGTGCAGTACTGGGGGAGCCGAGTCTAAATGCATTCCAGTTCTCAGCAGAATTAAACCGTTTAACTATCGTGTCTTCCCATTGATATCCTCTTTGTCTTCTGGTGTGAGCAGCCCGTCCATGATTTTTTGATTTTTCGTTTCGTTTATTTTTTAAAAAAATAACAGTTCTAGATTCATTCCTCATTACTCCTCTTAATTCAATTAAGATATAGACATCTAGGTAATAATGATATTACCTTGTAACATACTTTTGATATACTTAATTGGATAACATTTTACTGGTCATTTTGAAAAAATAATTATTATTCTTAATTCCACAGTCAACTATTTTTACTATTCCATTCACTTTTGGAATTCCTGAAATTATCTCGCCTATTATTTTAATCGAATTTTCAAATTTGGCAACACAAAAGTATGTATTCTCTTTTTTAGAAAATTCAATTATTGTACCAATAGGTGAACATTTTCTCCACGAATTTTCCTTTAAACATTGATTACAAAATTCTGACGGTGGCCAAACAATTTTTTTACAGTGATTGCACTCAGAAATTAAAAACTTTCCTTTTTTTAATTCTGATTCAAAATTCAATTCTCTAAAACCAACACCGTTGAGGATGTAGCAGCTGCTGCCATGTTATGGATTAGACCTATGTTTGCTTTATCCACCTGCCTTTTGTTTGCTTTTGATTGAAGTTGTTGCGTGATTTCTATAGTTTGAGATATTCCAGTTGCCCCCAACGGATGTCCTGACCCTATTAATCCTCCACGAGGATTGATTTTTGAGCTTTCAGATGAATACGATTCTTTAATCATCTTAATTCCTTCACCTTGATTTGAAAATCCTATCGAATCTAACGCCATAGGTTCACAAACAGAGAAAGCATCATGAATCTCCATTACATCTATATCATTTTGGCAACGTTTTGCCATATTAAATGCACTTTTAGCAGCTTGTTTTGTTGATTCCATATTATGAAATGTTTGATTTTTAGTAAAACTAGCAAATGTTGTTTTTTGCCCTATGCCTGTAATCCATATTGGACAATCAGTAAATTGCTTACAGTACTTTTCTGATGCAAGTAAAACTGAAGATCCTCCTGTACATGGTCTTGAACAATCAAGTAGTCTTAAATCATCTGTTAGTTTTTTGGAATTTAATACGTCCTCGATAGAAATATTTTTCTGCGAAAATGCATATGGATTATTTTTAGAATGTTTGTGATTTTTAACAGGTACAAAAGCTAGATCCTCATCAGTAACATCATATTTTTTTTTATATGATTTTGAAAATATAGATGCCCAAAAAACTGGATGTTTGTATTCACCTCTTAAATTATCCCATTCTAATATCTGACCTGGGCTATCATATCTTTCGGCGCCCGAAATTAAAACAACTTCTGCTAAACCAGATTTTATGTATGAATATGCTGAAACAATTGAATTAGTTCCTGAATTACATAAACTTTCAATAGAGTGAGATATTTTTGGTTGAATCCCTATCATTTCAGATAAAATGGCGGAGAGATATTTGGAATTATTATTAGTCGACACTAAAACTGCATCAATATCCTTCTGAGTCAGGTTAGACGTCGAGTCAAATAGATTCTTGGTAGCTTTTAACAAAATTGATTCTATCTTCAAATCCTCTTTAGAAAATTTTGTTTGCCCATATCCTACAATTGCAACTTTTGGCATTACTTTTCCTCAAAAAAAGTGGTGGAAAATAATTTAAACGATTCAATAACGTTGCCAATTGGATTAAATTGCAAAATGGGAAGATCTACTCCAACTTCCCTTAATTTTTTAAGTTGACTTTTACATCCTTCTGGGTCTCCTGATATTGTTAATGCATTAATCATTTTGTCAGTAACTAATTCATGGTTTGATTTAAATCCTGATTTTTTAAATTCCTCAAAAATGTTTTTAGTTTCATTTTGAAACCCATTCTTAGCTAAAAATTCTCTATAAATTTTTCCAGCCGACACGTAAAATGCCAATGTTTTTTTACATTTTTTTATTGCTAATTCAGAATCATTAGAAACACAGCTGATTACTTGGCATGTCACATCAATTTTCCTTTTTGCCTGTAAAGTTTGTATTGTTTTGTTCATTTCATCTAGTGGTCTTAAATAAAATATCACTCCATCTGCAATTTTCCATGTCAATTCTACCATTTTTTGATTTACTGCGGCAAGATAAATTGGAATTTTTTCACGTGTTGGTTTGATCAACAAGGTGAAATTTTTTAAATTAAAATTTTTTCCCTTATAATTCACTGGTTTGCCTGTTGAGATTAATTTAATAATTTCGACATATTCCTTCATTCTTAAAACTGGGTTTTTAAATTCAATTCCATGAAAATCTTCCACTATGGCGGCGCTACTTGTTCCTAAACCTAATATCAACCGTCCGTTTGAAATTGTATCTACCGTAATTGCCCCCATTGCAATTACTGCTGGACTTCGTGAGTAGATATTGATAATCGACGATCCTATTTTTTGAGAAGGGGCCTTTTGTGAAACCACACTCATCATTGAAAAATTCTCCATTCCCCATGTTTCAGGAATCCAAATTGTCTCTGTTGATGTTTTTGATAAAATTTGCGAACATTCTAAAATCTGATTAACGGATAAGAGTGAGCCTAGACTACAAGCTATTCTCATAGAGAAAGTATTGTATGTGTATATTCTAGTGTTTCCTTTAGATTATACTTTTAGAAAATTTTTTGGATTCACTTAGTTTAACTCTTTTAGCATTTTGTAAAATATCATTGAGGTTAAATATTATCATTCAATTATATGAACAAAATCAATGTGTGCTCAGATATTGGAGGAGAATACTGGTGAAAATATTTTTTGGAGAACTGCAACAAAGTATGCCTCCTGTACCAAAAATGACGAAAAATTTGTAAGCGAAATTGCCTACATGATGGTAACATTACATAGGACAGGATCTTAAATTTTAAATTTATTTTATTAAATTATGAATATGCATAGAACATTCTTCAATATCCTTCAATGAATCTATGGAATACCAATCCACATCTCGGAATTTAATGGTATTTAGTAATCCTTTTTTTGCATATTTGGGAAAAACAGTTTTTTCAATATCTCCTTTTTTCGGCAAATCCTTTAAAACATCTTTTTGTAGATAATATATTCCAGCATTCATCCAGATGTTTGGAACTTCTTTTTTCTCTCTAAATTTAGTTACCTTATCATCGCTTGTTTCCATAATTCCATACTTTGTCCTTAGTTCTATTGAAGCAATTGAATTTGGTTTTTTTATTAATTTTTTAAGATCAATATTTGTAATTATATCTCCATTCATCACTAAGAAAGATTCATTTTTGATTAGTTTTCCTGCTTGTTTTATTGCTCCTCCAGTCCCTAGAGGGATTTTTTCAGCAGAGAATTTAATTTTCACTCCCATATTATTTCTCATAGAACAATAATTTTGAATTATTCCAGTTTTATATCCTGAACAAATTATTACTTCATCAACTCTAAATTTTTTTAAATATTTTATCTGCCATTCTAAGATTGGAATGTTACTCAAGGGTACTAGAGGTTTTGGAATAAAATCTGTAACTGGTTTAAGCCGTTTTCCTCTCCCACCAGCTAAAATAATTGCCTTCAATAACTAATTCACGTTTTAGGTTTTTATAACTTTAAACAATTTATTATTTTTGACTTTGCTAACTCCTATTCGTCTTAAAACATTAGAAAATAAAAAAATAGTCTAACTGACTACGGTTTTATTCATGCCCCATTTAAGGGCAAATTCTTCTTTAGTGATTTTAACTCTGGATTTACATTTGAGACATCTGCGAATTTTAGTGGCTTTGGAATATCTCCACAAATGAGATTCTCCTTTTTGATGACATTTCATACATTTCTAATTTTTAACGAACTTAAGAATATTGTTAATGAAACAATTCTAACTCCTGTAATATTTTACTCATAGAATGTTTCCATTGTCTCATCAAATCCACATCAAATGGTCGGTTTGCCTCTAATTCTTCTTTCTCTTTTATTAATTCCAAATACCTTTTATCATCAATTTGACCCATATTGTTAATTTTCCGTTAGATAATAGTGAAGTTCGGTATAACACTCTTTACAATATTCTTCAAATTCTGTATGTTCACATTCATAAACCTTCGATACATCTGTGTCACATTTTTTGCAATTAGTCATTCATTCTATTTTTTTAGATTTTTTAATTTTTATCATTCCAAGAATTATAATTATCGCACCAATTACAATCAAGGTTCCACCCTCTCCTAGCATTCGAGCATTGTTTTCTGATTCCAATGAACTAGATATGGAAATTGTACCGCCAATTATGATCAAAATACCGGTAACAATCAACATTATTCCTAGACCTTTTAAAGGTGGTTTTTTAGATATGAAAAAGGCGATAAAAGACAATATTATTGGCGGAAATCCAAAACCAATACCTCTAGTCATCGCATCAAAAGGGAGGAAACCATCACCTGCACCTCCACCACCAATAATTACGTCTGCTCCATAAATTATCAAAAGGATTATTGCAATTCCTGAAAGTACGTAGGGAATTGAAACCATGATTGATGGTTCTTAGAAATTATTAATAAACCTATGATATCTAACAGAATTTTTTAGTACTTCATGTTGACGGAATAACGCGTACTTTTTCTTTAAGACTTTCTAATTTTTGCAGTAGGTAGTCTATTGACTCACCTGGGTTTCCGACCACATTGAGATGCCCTAACTTTCTTAAAGGCTTAGAAATCTTTTTTCCATACATTTTAAGAAAAACATTTTCTTCTGATATTTTTATTGGCATATATTCTCCTTCAAAATCTTTTGGACCTAGAATATTAAACATGACAGTTGGATGTAATAGTTTTACACCGCCCAATTCTAAACCCAATATTGCTCTTAAATGTTGATCAAATTGCGATGTCTCACTTGACTGCAAAGTATGATGACCAGAATTGTGCACTCTAGGCGCAATTTCATTAACTAAAATATCATTCTCAAAAGTGACAAACATTTCAATTCCAAAGACTCCTGCACCTTTTAGTACGGTAATTGTCTTTTTTGCAATTTCTTCAGCTTGATTAGATATTTCCTCAGACACCCTTGCAGGTGCTATAGTTTCTCGAAGTATATTATTTTCATGAATGTTTTCAACCAGAGGAAATGTTTTGATTTGTCCTTTTGTGTTTCTTCCCACAATTACAGACACCTCTTTTTTAAATTGGACAAATTTTTCAAGCATTAAATTTTGGCCATTAAAATAATCAAATGCTTCCTGCACATCTTTTGAAGAATTTATTTTAAAATTCCCTCTCCCATCATATGCATCCCTTCGTGCTTTTAGCAAGGCGGGATATCCAAATTTTGCTAGTCCTTGAGCTAAATCATTTATCGAATCCACTTGAATAAATTCAGAAATTGGTATTTGATTCTCAGACAGGAATCTTTTTTGCAATAATTTGTCCTGAATTATTCTCAAAGATTCAGGAGATGGACTTACTTCGGCCATACCTTGAACTGATTTTAAAACATCACTGTTACCTGATTCAATCTCATATGTGATAATATCTGATTTTTGAGCCAATTCATGAATAGATTTTGCATCTTTAAAATCAGATATGATTTGTTCTGCCCCTACTTGAGTTGCCGGGCAATTTTTGGTAGGATCAAGTACTATAACCTTCGAAATTTCTTCAGGCATTCTTTTTGCAGCCTCTGTAAGCATCATCCCGAGTTGACCTCCTCCAATAATACCTAAAATTTTGCCCATGATGAGGTGTTTAGTCTAGGATTAAAAATAGCTAATGTTTTTTTGTACGTCTTTGTCGTTTATTTTTTATTTGTTAAAGATAATAACAGATAATCCTTTTTGAAACATATGAGTTACTCCAAAAAACCCTTGGTAGGAATCATTATGGGTTCGAGTTCAGATAGTCGAATCATGAATGGTGCTGCAAAAATCCTTGATCAATTTAAAATAAAACATGAAGACCAAATCGTTTCAGCTCATAGAACCCCTACTCGATTATCTGAATACGCAGAACATGCAGAAAAAATGGGGTTTAAAATAATTATTGCAGGTGCTGGTGGAGCAGCTCACTTACCTGGCATGATTGCATCTCACACAATAATCCCAGTCATCGGTGTTCCAATCCTAGTATACAATGATAAACAAGTGAAAAAAAATGAAAAATCAAAATTTTCCGCATTTGGAGGTTTAGACTCACTTCTTTCAATTTCCGAAATGCCTACAGGATCTCCTGTTGTTGCAGTCGGTGTTAATAAATCTGAAAATGCGGCGATTTATGCTATGAAAATTTTGGCAAATGAATACTCTGAATTAAAAACTAAATTAAAACAACATAAATTTACTCAACATAAATCTGTTCTCAAGGAATCTGAAGAACTAAAAAAACTAGGCTTATCTAATTTTGTAAAAAAAAAATCAAGTAAGTAATCTGAATAATATGTTCTTTTTTTGAAAAGATTTTATAAGCTTGTCAGATTGTTCTTTTCCTGCCGTTTCTAAACTCAAAGTAACAGATGCAGATCCTGCATCAATATTTGAGCTTAACCTATCGTGAACTACTTCTACAATATTTGCATTAGCTGCACTAATTTCATCTACGATTTCTTTGAATGCCCCTGGTCTGTCAGGTAATAATACAGAAATTTTCAGTAACCTCCCCATGGCTGCCAATCCCTTGTCGACAATTTGTCCAAGCAAGTACATATCAATATTACCTCCAGCTAAAATTGAGACAACTTTTTTTCCAGGTGAAGGTTTTTGTGAAATTAAATATGCTAGCCCAACAGCTCCGGCAGGTTCAATTACTACTTTCATTCGTTCCATCAACAAAAACATTGCCTTGATTATATCTGAATCATCCACTAAAACAATATCGTCAATCAATTCTTTAATTATTGAAAATGTAGTTTGTCCCGGGACTTTAACGGATATGCCATCTGCAATAGTTCTAGCACCCCCTGCACTGGTAATAGATCCTTTTTTCCATGATTCATACATTGACGGAAATGATCTAGATTGAACTCCAATAATTTTTACATTTGGATGTGTTGTTTTGATTGCAATTAAAACACCTGCTGCCAATCCTCCACCTCCAATTGGTAGATACACTTCTTCAACATCTGGCATCTGTTCCAAAATTTCTAATCCAATAACTCCTTGACCAGCAATAATTTCAGGATCGTCAAAGGCATGAATTAAAATTGCGCCTGTTTGCTTCGCAATTTCTCTAGCCTTTGTAGATGCCTCGTCATAATTTGTACCTTCTAAAATTACGTCTGCTCCATATCCTTTTGTTGCAGAAACTTTAGCAGGTGAGGCATTTTTTGGCATTACAATTGTACATTTTATTTTTTCAGCATTTGCAGCGTATGCAACTCCTTGTGCATGATTACCTGCAGATGCTGCAATTACTCCTTTTTGTTTTTCTACATCGTTCAGATTTTGAATTTTATGATATGCCCCCCTAATTTTAAAGGCACCAGTTTTTTGTTGAAATTCAGATTTTAGAAAAACTTTGGATTCACTTAACATACTAAAGGTCGGAGAATAGATGAGAGATGTTTTTCTTATTTTCTCACTCTTCATTTTATTTGCTTTGAGTATATCCTCATAAGTTGGAGTCATTTGAGATGTTCCTATTTGCTGACATATTTGACTTCTTCCATTAAAAAAATCACATTTGAATCAATTTTTACGAAGGAATATGCAATAATTTTGATAAAGCGTAAAATCCACTCTACCTTTCGTTGAAAATTAATTTAAAAATTAACTACTGGTCTATTATTTCAGTTGGAATAAAATTAAATTTTGATGAGCTTTAAAACCTCCTCGATTCGACTATCAATTTTTTTCTTTATCAAATCAGGTATTTTTCTGGGATCAAATAACCCTTCTTTAATGCCGTCCTTAACAAATTCTATATCAAAGGCACACAAACAACCCTCTTCACCAGTAACTAATTTTGAATCATCAATTAAAACAGGACTTGTTTGATAAGTTTCAATAAGCAAATTATCTAATTCTTTTACTAATTCTTTTTTTCTATCAGACATCTTTTTAAAATCAACACCAGATTTTTCTTCGATTTCTTTAAAAATCCTATCTCTTAATTCATTGTTTTCAAAAAATATTTCAAATAATTTTTGATGATCAAAATCTTTGTATCCTATTTCCTTTAATCTTTTCAAAATTAACTGATCATTACTATCGGATAATTGCTGCTCTTCATTTTTTGTTAAATCAATAATATCTGCCAACTCCTTTTGTGCATTAACTACTCTTTGATCAGGTTGGTAAAATAATAACACGTGGTATTGTAATGATAAATGACCTGAAATTAAATAATTGCCTTCTTTGATTTCAAATTTTGTAAATAATCTTCTTAAATCTTCATTATTTGAAATTGATACTTGTTGAATAGTCCAATCTTTTAAATTTGTTATTAAATTTTCATAAAAACGTCTTACTGAATCAGGTTCAAAAGTTTTTTGTTCAGTTATTGTCGCATCTCCCAGCATTACCTTAGTACTGACCGGTTTAGTTATCTCTAAAATTTTTTCTAGAAAACTATTTTGTATATCAACAATTTTTTCGTTTAAAGATTGTATAAACTCATTTGGTGAATTGGTACCAAGACGCACAAAAATATCTTGATTTTATACTCTCCTTAAACCTTACATTTAGAAAATCCTAATAAGTGTAAAACGCACATTACTAAACATGAATAATGATATTATTTGTAATTATTGCCAATCAAAAATTTTGGTTTATTTTCATGAAAAATATGCAGGCGACCGAGGAAAATGCACTATTTGCGGCATTGATTTTCCATTAGAATAGGTTCAAAATAGCCTTTATAGGAGATTTATTGATGTCCTCAGATCATCCACCAGTTGAACAAAAAACTCCAGATGTTATTGATAGAAACATTGTGCAACGGGGTGATAAGGTAGTTGATTCTGAAACAATGATTATAGAAACCCAAAAACGTGTTTGGGGTGCTCTAAAAAAAGGATATGAATATACTGGGATAACCAATGAGTCAGAACGATTTTTAAGAGAAAATGTTTTTAAAAAAATTAACATTGTAACATTATACGTTGATTTAGTTGGTTCAACAACGATGACTCTGGAATTACCTCCTGAAAAATTAGCTATCATAATTAGTTCATTTTCCCAAGAAATGGCCTCAGTGATACGTCAACATCGAGGGTTTGTTTTAAAATTTGTAGGAGATGCAGTGATTGGTTATTTTTATGCATTGGAGGACTCATTATTACCTTCAGATAATGCGGTCAATTGTGCAAAATCAATGATAACAGTTATTGAAAAAGGAATTAATCCAATTTTAAATCAATATGATTATCCAGATTTGATGGTAAAAATTGGAGTAGATTATGGTCAAAGTATCGTTGTAAGATATGGATCAAATGAAACTACTTCACATGTGGATTTAATGGGACCTGTGATGAACATTGCTTCAAAAATCCAGACAATGGCAAAACCAAATCAAATTCTTATAGGTCAAGATGTCTATCAAAGATTACACCCAGCTACTCAAAAAAATTTTAAAGAAACGAATTGGTCAAAAGAGGAATGGAAGTATCGTTCAAGACTTACTGGGGAAATTTACAAAGTCTATCAGTATGATGCATAAAATTCCTCTGGTATGGTGGGTGGAAA
>JAOTVS010000009.1 GCA_029863275.1 Candidatus Nitrosopumilus sp. | reverse complement strand
TAAGAGTTTCGAACTAAAACGATAATACTCCAACAAAAATTTTAGGCATAAAACTATGCCAAACTATGCCATTTTGTTAGGGTATCTAACTAATCTAATGAAACTCCATCAAAACACATTGAGGGTAACGAACTAAATGTTCAATGCCGCAATTGAGTTTTGAAATAATTTTTTGGAATTGTCGGTGCAGGAATTTATCTGGTAAAGTTTAGAGTTTGAGAATAAATTTTAAAACTAGCTAGTTGCAAAACACATAATGGTACTACATTACAAATTTATCCAAACATTACATCAAGATTAACCCAAAGCTAATCTCAATTAATTTTGTTTCACTTAACCAAATTTATTTATCAATGATGAAAATCATTGTATATCATTAAATTATGAATCACTCTCTGGGTTCACAATGAATAAAACAATACAACTCTCAGCGATCGTTACTGCAACAGTCCTTGTTGCTGGATTGATTGGTGTTGGGTTTAGTAAGGATGCATTTGCATCTGACAAAATCGTTGACAACAAATTCATCAATTTTGCAGTCATTTTACCAACAAATGGGTCTTTCTGTGGAAATGATGTAACTGCTGATGGAAAAAACACCGGATTTGTAAGGGTTTGGGATACCGATAACAGCGGTACAGCCAACACTGGCGATGAAGCAAACACCAAGGTCACCGCTCATTTCGATTTGCTTGACGCAAATGGAGACAAAGTTGGAACTTGGAGTACAAAGATTCACAAACATGGATCTGTTGATTTTGTATTTGGCTCCTTGATCGTGGTTGCTGATGAAAATCACCAAGACAATTCTACGGTAACATGTGACGGAGTAGGTCAAGTACAAAACGTCCACTTTGGATTTACCGTTGACCAAAATGGTGGAATCCACCCACATAGTCCTTAGATTTTAAACCCTTTTTCCTTTTTTATTTTCTAAACAAATTTCAACAAAACGACTCTGCATTATAATCTGGATTAGTAGGACTTTTGACCCTGAAAAGGGTGGATACTATTTTTCCTGACAGTCGATAAACTCGTTAGGGTGTCAAACCAATTTAGCTATTCTCTTACCTGGCGTGTGAAATTCATACTTTTTGAATATTTGAGAGTGTCACTGGTTTTAGTAGGATCCCCTCATGGAATTTGAAATTGTTTTTGGGAAGGATTATGAAAATTTTAGAATTATGTAATATATTGAATTAAATGCATGATTATTTTTAAAGCATGTGCAATTTCTAAAATTATGAAAACAATGACTTGTAAACAACTTGGTGGATCTTGTGATAAAGAATTTCAAGCAAAAACTTTTGAGAAAATTGCAGAAATGAGTAAAAAGCACGGCATGGAGATGTGCGGAAAGGGTGACGAGGATCATATCAATGCGATGAAAAAAATGAAGGATCTTATGAACAACCATGAGGGAATGAAAGAATGGATGAAAAGTAAGCAAAAAGAATTTGAATCGGTACCAGAAAAATGACTTGGCCCTTTGAAAGTTAAAATTATTTTTTTAGATTAGAAAATATACATTTTAAGATCATCGTAATTTAGGATTATGTCTCAAGACCTTACAAGTTGGCAGGAAAAAATTAATGCCAACTAAAACCATCAAAATATTTTCAGTATTTAAAATTATAACAACGTGAAACATTGTATTTACAATATAAATTTTATTATAATATTCAAAAATAAAATTTTTGTATTTGTCTTAAATTATACTGCATGCTTTTTCCGATGATGAAAAAATCATTAGTAATAACTGCAATCACCTTGGTTGCAGTAGCTATGGGATTTAGTGCAATAGCTCCGGCAATAGCAGATCCTGCAGAGGTTATTCGAGTCAAATACAATATACTTGACCATACTGGTGGTGTAATTGAAGGTGAATGTCAAGAGGTTATTGCCAATAATAGTAATAGTAAAGGATCATTGGTTTGTACAGGTACTGCAAATGAACCATTCCCTGACAAAGCAGTGAAACTAGATCATGAAAGCACCGGAGGACTTGTTTGTAAAACAGACAACCAAGGTCCAACTGAAAATTGGCACACTATAATCACACCAAGTGGGAACTTGAAACACGTATGTCACTTTCCTTAAGTGATTTTTTTTCTTTTTTATTTTCTAAGAATTTAACAAATTTCCAACAACTCACCTTACGTTATTCTTTTAGTTACCGTCTAAATTCACGCCCAAAGAGGGGCATTTTATTTTTTCCTGACAGTTGATAAACTCGTTAACACACACCACACAACATTTCTGAATTAAAGTTGAAGAATAATTTAACAAAAGTTAGGCATGGTAGTGCGTAAATTTGCTCTTAGACCCTCCGCTCATGACTAGGATAGGCGTGAAAAATGTGCCATAACTAAAAGAATAACGGGAGTTTGTTTGTTGGAAATTATTATTTAAAAATTAAAAATGATTATGGCACACAAGTGCCCAATTCATCACCGTGAGCAAGATGTCCTTGTTGCAAGTGTAAACTTGGAGTAACACCCAAGGGAAGCAAGTCAAGAAAACAAAATGCTGCAAATAATTTTATTTGGCAATAATTTTGAGAAATTTAATTTTATAAGTGTAAAATCAAAAATTATCAATTGTGAAAGTTTGTCAATTTACCAAATGTCTGATCAAACAAGCATTTTGTCTATGGTTTGTTTAAAGGCACTATAGGGTTGAGCACCTGATATACTCACGGAATCACCAGACGGTCCAATTATGATAAATGAAGGAGTAGAGCGAGCCCCTGCCTTTTTGGCAATGTTTGTGTTGTCCTTTATTCTTTGCTCATATTTTCCAGAATCAAGACATTGAGCAAACAAGTCTGCATCAAGATCATTAATTCCAGACACGAGTGATTTTAGATTATTTGAATTTGTCCACCCATCATTTTCATGACCTTGATTGGCATAGATGTAATCATGATACTCCCAATACAGTTCTTGCTCGTCTGCACAATAGCTTCCAGCATGAGCTTTAAGCGAATCAGGACCGATTATTGAAAGATCAACGTAAATTAGCTTTGCTTTTCCAGTTTCAATAAAATTCTCTACAATTGGTGGTTTTGTATTAATATTCCACTGCCTACAAAAAGGACATTGATAATCTCCAAACTCTACAATCGTTACTGGTGCAGATGGTGAGCCAAGTATTGGGGAGCCATTTTGTGTGTTAAGAGATGAATTGTTATTTTGAGTATCAACTGTTATAGAATCGGGATTCATAACCACAAAAGCAATTCCTCCAACAATTACTGCACCAATTATTCCAAGTATTATGAATTTAGTTTTAGGATTTCCAGATGATTTTACCTTGCGATTCTTTCTAGTCATGTGAATCTCTTTATTATCAAGTTTAAAAGAATTTGTCAAAATTCAATTAAATAAGATTTTTTTTACAATACTAGTTCTATGTTTGAGTTCATTTGCAAGAATAGTGTTCTTTACAATTGTAAAGTTTCGATTATAAATTAAACAGAATTTAATTATTTGTATAAATGTGGGCAAAGAGTTTTAGTAGAATTCATTTGGAGGAATTTAATTGAATTCCAAAATAAAGAAAATCAAGATATTAGCAATAATTGTAATCATAGTTCTAACCAGTCTAGTTCTAGTATTTTTTTCGTCACATATGTTGGCAACACCACGTGACCAAGAAAATGAAACTAAGAACCCTCAAAGTGTCTTTTGGAGGCATGTTCATGGTTTAGGTGTTGATCCCGAAGATAGATCAATTCTATACATAGCAACACATGGTGATTTCTACCAAAGCGTAAACGGTGAACCTCCCATTAAGGTAGATGAAAAAAGGGCAGACTACATGGCATTCTCGGCTCCATACAAACCTGGCTACCCTCTTTACGCGAGCGGTCATCCTGAAACAGGTGGAAACTCAGGGCTTATCCAAAGTACAGATGGAGGAAAAACTTGGCAACATGTATCAAACGTAATTGAACCACCCGTAGATTTTCACGCAATGGCTGTAAGCAAATCGGATCCAAAAACAATAATTGGTTTTGATAGTGCTGCACGTGGAATTTTCAAAACAATAGATGGTGGAAAAACTTGGGAGACATTAAAACAGCCTGAACACATCACAGCATTAGCAATATCTCCTTTGGATTCAAATGTCATCATGGCAGGTACAAATAAAGGAATTTTTAGATCAGATGATGGAGGTAATACTTGGTTACAGATGGAAAGTTACAAGAAATTGAACGTGTTAGCAATTTCCTTTGATGATGATGCAAGACTTTTTGCTTCAGTTGATACTTTTGGGATTGTGAGTTCATCAACCTTTGGAGACAAATGGGATGAATTTGCAAATTTAGAAATAAAGATAACAAGTATATCTCCTGATTCTCAAAATAAGGTAATTTATGTAGCAGGATATTCCTCAGAAGGCTATCAAGAAGTCTACAAGATTTCTTATGATTTGAATTCTGTTGATCTAATTGGAACAAATGAGGATCTAAATTAACTACTGAACATTGGATCAAATATGATATGTTAAAGAATACAACCTGGGACATTTAAGAAAAGATTGATTTGACTGTCGATTCTTTTTCTAAATTCAATCCTAATAACTTATTGAAATTAAAAATTCTCACTTTTACTTCTGGTGCCATAATAATGGCCCTGGAGATAGTCACAAGTAGAATTCTAACTCCGGTTTTTGGTAGTACCATTTACACTTGGGGAAGTTTGATTGGAGTAATTTTGAGTGGTTTGAGTATCGGCTATTTTTTAGGAGGAAAGGTTGCAGATAAACACCCAAGATTTGATAAGATTTGTGGAATAGTTTTTTCAGTTGGTTTGTTTATTGTAGGAATCCCATTTTTTTCATCTAATGTAGTGGATTTTACTTTAACAATACTGCCTGGAACTGTATACACTCCTTTGATTACCACACTTTTGTTGTTATTGCTTCCATCTGTTTTACTAGGATTTGTATCCCCATATGTAATCAAACTTGGAACAAGCACCCTGAAAAAAGTTGGAAATATCTCGGGTAATTTTTATTCTATTGCAACAGTTGGGAGTATTTTAGGCACTTTTGTGACTGTTTTTATCCTAATTCCAAATCTTGGCGTAAATCAGATAATTTTTGGTTTGGGAATAATACTGATTGCAAGTTCACTGATTGGGCTCAGAACTTCTCCTAAAATTATTGCAGTAACAATTGTGGTAATATTGTTAATTCCTTGGTCGACAATGTCGGTAAACTTGGTTCCACATTATGGAACACTGCTATACGAAAAAGAGACTCCATTTAGTCATCTTGATGTTACAGAGTTTGGAAATGAGCGAAGCATGTATCTTGATGGTCTAAGGCACAGCTCGATGAATCTAAATGAACCACTGAAATTAGTAATAGATTATACCGAATACTTTCATCTGGGAATGATGTTTAATCCTACAGCTTCTGATATTTTATTTGTAGGTGGTGGAGGGTTTACTGGTCCAAAAAACTTTCTAGCACTATATCCTGATACCAAAATAGATGTAATTGAGATTGATCCTGACGTGATTGATGCGGCAAAAAAGTATTTTGAACTAAAGGAAGACGCTAGACTTCAAATATTCAACGATGATGCACGTAAGCACCTATCTACATTTGAGAAAAAGTATGATGTTATAATTCTTGATGCATATTCTTCAACGTATGTACCATATCATTTAATGACTCATGAGTTCTTTCAAACCCTTGAAAAAAGACTAGAACCAGATGGAGTCATAGTATCCAACTTTATTGGCTCATTTGAAGGGTTTAATTCTCAGATCATCAAAGCTGTTTACCATACTATGAAGCAAACATTTCCCGTAGCATATGTTTTTCCAACAGAAACATATCCTACCAACATTCAAAACATTATGATAGTCTCATCAAATCAACCCTATGAATTAGATATGGTGACTCTTTTGGAAATTGCAAAAAATACTTCTGCAGATTATCTTGTCGACGAACTAAGTACCAAGGAACTTTATTTTCAAAAAACAATTGACACCTCAAATGCTCCAATTATTACTGATCAGCGCAATCCTATAGACGTCATGATAAACCCATTGACAAGCCAGTTCTATGAACTGGAATCTCAAGAAGAGAAAATAAGAGAAAATAAGAATGTGAATGATTCAGTCGACCGCTATCGTGGAGTAATCTTAATCCTAATCACAGCAATATGGCTAATCTATTTTAAAACGAAGATTTGGATAAATTACGAGGGAGTATCAAACTAATTTAACCAACCCCGCCCCCGGCACATTTGGGCTTCAAACTAAAATAGTGAACCCACCTAGGAATAAAATTAGTTCATATAGTTAGAGTATTGAACTAATTCGAGGAAACTCTCTACTTGTAAGATTAGAGTGTCGAACTAAAAGATATCGCAAAAAAGTCATAGGTTAGTAAAACAAGATGATATACCGGACTACAATATGGGAAAATTTACTGAAAATTTATCGATGGGAAATGAGTACGTTTCATTTTTATCCATGGCCAAAGTGTAAAAACCAGGGTTTTTAAAAAAAATGAAAATTAGTGAGGTAAAAGTATGGGAGATGAATAATTGTGCCAGGTTATCTTGGAGATAAATCAAAAATGATTGTACATCATTTGGCAGTGATGAAAAACGAGTGTAATATTTTTGATGTGAAAATTAAGGATAGATTTTACTTTGTTCCTGACATGCTTGAGCAAGCCAAAAAAGAAGGGTTTTCACCATGTAAATATTGTGATGACTAACAATTATTATGGCAAAGAGAATTAAAATTACGAAGAAAAATAATTATGGATGTTAAATGTAAAAATTGTGGGAAAAACTTTGATCTTTTTGTTAGCGAGTTTTGTTGTATGGAATGCTCAGAAGCATACTTTATGAAACCTTGACTTTTGATTCATTTGATCTGCTTGAGATTTTAAAAATTCCTAGGAAATTTGATTTCTTGTATTTATTGTATTTTATCTTGGTCTTCATCTATTTCCATAGAAACCCGAAAATAATATCAAAATTGGCATAAACTTTTCCTAGTTAGCGTAAAACAAATTGTGTTTAAAGAAATGTTTGTGAAGAGATGATTCAATCAAGTTAAAATGAATTTTATTTAGGGACAAAAAGAACTATTGTACGGAATGTGACGAGAAATATCCCAATCACGAGGATCTAGTTAAACATGTTCGTAAGTTTCACCATCACACAATTGTAAAATGTATTAAATGTGGTCAAGAATTTATTCATGAAAAACATCTATTAGTACATTTCAGAAAAGAACACAGAAAAAAAGCCAAGGATAGAATAGAAAAGAACCTATTCAAGTACAAATGGATTTTTAAAAAATGAAAAAAGATACTAACATTGGGTTGTTTATAGCCACAGCAATTATCAATTTCTGTGTTTACTTAAATAGAGAAAAATTCCATAAGGTTGTCCTAATCGTTTAGAAATTATTTTTTAAGAATAGAATTTACTTATTTCTAAACAAATTTTAATTTGAAGAAAATGTTGGATCCTTGTAAATTACCTCATTTAGAAGTGCATCAAGAATTTGTTTTTGACCTCCAGCATTATCTATGGTAACTAGTAAAATTCTATCACCAGATAGTGGCATCGTTACTCTTCGCAGTTTTTCATAAACTGCCAATGTGTACAGTCCCCTTCCAATCTCATCAAAATGCTTCATTCGAGATTTCCAAGCTGAAGCTGCATGAAGTAAAGTATCCTTGGTGGATTCTGGAGATAAGAAAAGATTAGCCCCCTCTCGGCGTTTAGATGCAATTAGATTACCATCTAAATCGCTTATTGCTACAAATCTAATATTATCATCAATTGCCAATATCCTATCAATTTGACTTTCATCAGACATCTATATCACAAAATCTATAGTTATGGTAAAATTTAAAGATACATCTAATTCTCTGAATTGGTTCATTATAATTAGATGATTTTTATCAAATTTTTAAAAATAAATTGGAATAAATTACATCATTAGGAAATCAAGCAAATAGTCACTAGGATAATTAATTTTTATTTTAACTAAGGAAAATTGTTTTATGTGTAAAGGATTTTGATGAATTATGGGATTATTTTCACGTAAAGAAGTCATCATAACCAATATCTGCCCACAATGTAACATGATTTTTTCTGATCCAGAGAGGACTAACCGTCATATTGCAAAGGCCCATAGACCTAAAAGTAAATTTGACTGTAATTCATGTGGCTCTTAATCCAAGGGAATTTAAAAAAATCAAAATAACACTGAAAGTAAAAAGTTAATCTTGATTTTTGTAATAAAGTTTGATAACTGAATCTACAACAAAATTAGTATCTGCATCTTTTTCTGTACTGACTAAAAGCAAATTGTCGTCTCCAAGATAAAATGAAAATCGTTTAACCTTGTCGTATTCAGCCAAAGTGTAAATGGTTTTTCCTAGCCATTGCGACATTTCTTTTCGTGATTTCCAATCCATCACAGACAGGTTGACTAGTTCTTTTTCTCTGCGCTCTGTGAGGAGGTTGGTTACGCCTTCTCGTATTCCGCCTCCAAGGCAAACAGCCCATTCATCATATACAGTTGCAAATCGGATTTTAGGATCAGATTCTAGAATTTGTGAGCAAAAACTTTCATAATTCATGCTTTTTCTAAAGGTTCTTAATTATTAGAGTTTTTTTAATTTCAAATTTTTTGGCACCAAATTTTGAATATTCATGTAAATAACACAAGAAATAATGAGGTTAAACTAGTCAATCCGTTGACTTTCAGAAATTTTCCAGCAGTGATCGTATGTAAACAAATCAGCTCCTCCAAGTCGGTCAATCCATTGTGGAACAACTGCATCAGTACACTGTTGTGTTATTGTATCTGCATAAATCTGAAATACCAACCATAGATTTTCAAATCCAACTTTTTGCCCTATTTCCATAAAATCCACTTGTAGGTTTGCAATACCTGCATTTTTTTGAATATCATCAAAATACTCTTTTTGAATTTTTACATCTTTAGGAGTTCCTAATTTTGTTACATGGCCTCCAACAAAGGTTTCAAAATCATATTCTAAAATTTTATCATGTGCGTAAATGAAAGATGGAACATCTTCAGCCAGTGCTAAATCTTTGAATGGTACCCATCCAGGGAATACAACATCTACTAACATCAAAACTTTTTGTTGTGGGGCATAAATGAAAATATTTCCTGGATCATGTATTGGGCCGTGATATTCTAATTCTAGTTTTTGGGTTCCTACTTCTAGTGTAAATTTATCTTCAAAAGTTATTGTCGGTAAAGGTCGATTAGGATCGTTTCTTATTTTCAATTGTTCTGCAGTCCATAAATGTGAAATAATTGTTGCATTTGCAGGGAACATACTTGCAGATCCAATATGATCAATATGGGAATGGCTATAAATCACATGAGTGATTGGCTCATCAGTTACTTCTTTAATTGCTTTCAGATAATTGGTTCCAATTGATGGTGGAGCGTCAACTGCAATTACTCCCTGTCCCGTTGTTAGAAACATTGTATTGTATGCACCATCAGTCACCCAGAAAATTCCATCCCTGATTTCTTCTACAAGATATCCCTTGGAATAGTCAATCTGAGGACCTAAAGATGACTTGGGTAGTGGAGCAGATGAAACCATTTTTTCAGGATGTAAAGTGTTCGTATTCATTTCTGAATCTGTGGAGGTGATTTCATCTACGGGTTCAGCTATTCCTGATTGATACCAGTTCTCAGCTGTTGGAGGGTTTAGACAAGCATATTTTTCAGCATTTACTCTGTAAACTAGGACTTTTCCATCCTTACAAAATATACTAGATTCCTCTCCAAATGAGGATTGAATTGAAAATAGACTGACCAAAAGCAAAACCGAAAAAAGTACTGCAAATTTCACAATTTTGTTTCAAGAATGGGCAACTTTAACCTTTATGGGTATCTACAAATTATGCTATTGGTTCTAATCGTACTTTGATGTGTCTTCCATTTCCATGAGACCTAATATCTTGATTAATCTCTAAAATTTTCCAATTCTTTTGTTGTAAAACAATTTCAGAATTTGTCTTGTTATTCCGTAGGTGTGAAGGTAAATCTCCAAACCGCTCATATTTTGCAATCGTTTTTTCTTCTCCTCTAATCCATTGTGTGAATTCAATTAATGTGGCTAAAAAAAAATCATCATGGGTCATTTTTCTTTAAATAATAAAAAATTATTTTTAACTGTTAGTTAGTGTACAATAAACTACAAAATTATAGAGGCTTGATTACAAAAGATATCTAGATCTGCAAATTAATTTTTCGATGAATTCTACCTCATAGGGAGAATTAGTGTTTTCTTTCTGTTCAAATTATACACACAGAAGGTTATGACTCTTCCCAGCTAGATTATTTAATGAATATTTTACACGTGGATGATTCTCCGGAGATTTGTCAGCTTTATGCAGATATGTTGTCCATGGATAATCACCATGTAGAGAGCATAAATGATGGAAAAGAAGGTTTGGATCTTGCCTTGAAAAATGATTATGATTTGATTTTACTTGATGTGTGTATGCCAAAATATAGCGGAATGGAGTTTATCCACGATTTAAAGTCAAAAAGACCATCGGAGATAAAAAAAATAATAGTTGTCAGTGTTTTAGAATTAACAAAACACCAGCAAACAGAACTCTTAAAACTTGGAATTCATTCAATTGAAGAAAAACCAACAACCATTCAAAAACTTGAAACGATAAAAAAAGATATGCTATTAAAAAAATAACTTTTGGAGAGTATATCGAATAAATTAAAATATTAATTCATCTTGAATATTAGAAAAAAAGAAAAAAGTATCTTCCTATTGGAAGGGATCTATGAATGGACAGTTGACTATATGATCCGAATCCATTGGCCTTGCAAGTCCGACTGAAATTAATCCAGCTTTTTGATAGGCATCAATGTCGCCTTTGGTTTCAAGTACTGCAGCATTATCCGGATTTTCCCAAGCAATCATGAATATTCTCCACATTGGGGAATAGTTTGCATCACCTGGAGCTCCTGCTGCGATTCCTGGTTGGAATCCCATAGGACCAGAGCCTGTAATTCCGTTACCAAATTGGAATAAATCAACTGCAGCTGAATTTGCAATCAAACTAGCTGAAGTTGGTGCATCCACTACGCCCATCATTCCTGCAGGACCACTTGGAGTAGCATCAGTTACAATGTAATAGATTGTTCTACCATCTGGGCCCCAACCTCTGTGAGCTATGAATGTTACAGTCATCTCTTCTGTATCAATGTCAAGAACTTGTCCTCCACCATATGGAGTATTATCTGCTAAGGTCTTGTCTTCTTTTACCATCATTTGACCATCTGGCCAAACAATTTGTGGCATGTTCAAAACTACTGGAACATCAGTTAGCGTGACTTCACCTGCATCTGCAGCTGCCATAATCATCTCATCTGAATCAAGTGTTCTTGGGGTTGCACTTTCATTCCATGTTACATGTACATGTGAGGTCAAAGCGCTGTAGATGTCTGGCTGAGCCGGTGTACTAGTGAAGACTTCACCTTGAAAGCCATGAACACCATCACCTGGTACTCCGTTTGTAAACATGTATGTTTTTGAGAGTGCAGTTTCTGGTGCATTTGCCAACAGTGGTGCAAGTTCAACTTGCCATCCTTGGTTTTCTGTAATGATTTCTGCATGTGTAGGATCACTTGAATCAGTTATGATAAAGTGAACTGGTTCACCGTTATAGAATCCCTGGTGCATAGGTATTGTTGCCGGAACATTTGCCCTAGATAATGCAAGTGTTGATCCAGTGGATTTCATTTCTTCACCTTCATGAATCATTACATTGTCATTAGATTGTACAATAGTTCCCCAACCTCTGGCTTCTACTAATTTTGCAGAAGTCTCATGCATACATGCATGATTTCCAGTGCTTGTTTTTTTCATCAAAACATCACCATCACTACATGTGACCATATCAATTGCAAATGATTCTGAGATAATATTTGGAGAAACAAATACCATCAATAATGGAATCATTGCAACAATGGCCAATTTTTTGCTAAAATTGGATGTCATTGACTAAAAAAAAGGTAAATACTATAAAATATTTTCACCAATTTTAAAGTAAAAAGTTTTTTCCTATTTTACCAATTTTATTATTTTCCTGGCAGTAACATCAATATCTACAAGAGGTTCTGCTGAGACAAAAAGTACCTTATTATCCAACAAAAACGTCATTGTAACCACGCTGGTTCTTCTTGCTGCTGCATATTCAACAGGTCCTAAATTATCATCAAACTCTTGCCTTGTTCTTATTCTCAAAACTGCTTCTATGAACATTTTTTTCCTTTCGTCATCATTCTTGAGAGGCTCTACATCTTTTCGAAACTTGCCAACAATTAGATTTCCCATCATGTCAATAAACCCAGCAAATCTAATCTCAGGCTCTTTAGTTAGAAGATCACATTTTTGCTGAAAATATTGAATTTCTGAAGACATTACTCAGTTTATAAAATTTTTAGATAAATATAATCCATTGATTTTCATAATCGATAGCATCAAAATTATTATTTATCAAAATACTCTAGTTGTTTTTCTATCTACATTAGATATGATATTCGCTTGTGTACAACCATCATTCCAACCATTCCCGAAATAGCGCCAGGGATCATGGTCATTAGCCAAATATTTCCAATTATATCAGACGAAGAATGTATGACATCGTAGGAAAAAACGTCATTAAAAACATAAAAGTCAAGGAATGTCATTGCAAGCATCGGGAAACAAAGCATGAAAAACATTGAACCTAAAACTGCGCCGGAAATTTTTACAGAGTGATTTTGAAGAAATTTAGATTTTGGTTTTTTATTTAATATAAAATCTGCAAGTATCGCACTGATAATTGGTGCTGCAAACCAAGGAAGATAAAACAAGAGTTTTTCAGATGTAAGAATATTTGAAGTAATATTCATAGTAAGAAATACAAATGTAGCGGCACTTGCTGCGCCAAACATGTTTGTAGTTTTTGATACAAACCAGAAAACCAGAGAAAATGAAAAGGGAATAATTGCAATGCCAAGAACTACGGCAACATATGGATTTGGATTGAAATTATGAGTATCTCCTTGGGAAATAGGCAAGACAAAGAAAAAGATTAGCCACATTACACTAAACCAGAAAATACCAAATGAAATTGGGAGTATAATTTTTAGAAATTTATTTTTCTGATTCATCTCAGAATTTATCCTTGCAAAACCTATGGTAGAACCAATTAAGACCATTATGATTCCAAGTGCCAGTGCCAAATGAGTAGGACTTAGTAGACCATCTATTCCAAATAATTCATGCCAGTAAAAATCTCCAGGTCCAGCAATTATTTGGACTAGCGCACCTATAATTAGCAGTTTGGTCCCAAAAACAAAGGAATATCCTTGGACTTCCTTTTTAGTCAAAATAAGAATTAGGCCAAGTATGGCACCAATCAGACTTATTCCTACGCCTAAATACAGTATCATGTGTGAGGGAGTAAAAAACGTCTCAGGGGTCCGAAGCAGATGAGAAGTAATATCCCAACTTGCGCCCCACATTGAGACGCTAACTCCTACTAGACCTATAAAAAAAGATGATAGGAATAATCTTTGAGTAGTAAATATCAAATTAGTTTTTGAGGTTTTCAATTAAACAAGGTGTATTGGATATGTTCATAAATTCTTCTAATTTCTTAGTCATAAGAATAGATATATCTAAAATAAATTTGAAAAGATTGGGCATAATTGCCCAATCCTAGGACGCGAGGCCAACCAATAGACAAACGAATGACAGTTCTACTAACGGTTAAATCACAAAAAAAATTGTAGGTTTTTGTTTAAAAGATACTCGTAGAATTTGTTAGTATGAATCATCAGCATATCCTAAATACTATTTTGAAAAAATAGTAATGATTGAAGCTGTCACCAAAAAACTAATCGTTTTTGGTCTTAAGTTTCAATTTATTAAAAAATAATATGTCATTAACATCAATGCATAGAATTTAGGATCACCTAATATTGTATTAATTAATATTAATCTAGAAATTAAAAATTTTTTAATGGAAGAGTTGTATAAAACAAGGATAGGTTCGTGTCGAAATTGTGGAAGTACCCTTTTGGTTTTAGAATACTGTAAAGTGTGTAAACAACCAAAACAACTCAGATGTAAGAATTGTTTAAAGTATGTAGATGATCCTATTCACTCTAATTGTGAAACTCTGCCAGTACAATGTAATTAATTTCAAATCGCAATTTAGATAGATTTTATTTTTTTGCCACTACCAAATCAACTTTGTAATTTAATGTAGTTCGTGGATTTAATTTGAGATTCCAAGAAATATTTGACGGGTTTGAAGTCTTGGAAGTTATTTTAAATTTTAAATTTTTTAAATTTTGTCTCAAGGTATTCTCATCTAAAGGATTTTTTACCGAGTTTTTACCTCGATCATAATCATAAGGATCAGTGATTATCAGTGTGCCATTTTGAATTTGAGAAGATATTTGTTTTAAAAATTCTGCAGGTTCAATTAATTCTAATAGATTTAGGGCTAAAATTAAATCGAATTTAGTTTTTCCAAAAATAGGCGACAATGAATCGGCCACAAAATAATCAAGATTGTCTTTTGACTTTGAGGTGGCAATTTTAATTGCCCTAAAGGAGCGATCCACCCCAAACACAAATTGGTTAGACTCGGCCAAAAATGAACTCATTATTCCAATAGAGCAGCCATATTCTAAGACTAGTTTTGACTTGGGTATGATTTTCAACTCGCTTTTAATTTTTGAGTAAAATCTTGATCTTTTGCTGTTTTGGTAAATATTGGCCCATCTTTCCTCAAGATTGGTTCGATCTTCAATATTTGGAATTTTTCTAAGTGAATTTTTTAAAAATTTTTTCATTTTAATTGATACAGAATTTACTAGTCTACCACCCAGTTTTCTTCGATTTGAAATATAATTAGGAAAATCTTCCCAAAGAATTGGGATTTTCTCAATTATTGGATAAAGGGATTTGCACTTTTTACACTCTAAAAGTCCTTCTTCAATTTCATTCTGCTTTTTGAATACATCTAGTTCTAATTTAGAATTACATTTTATACATCTAAGATAATCCAAACTAAATTCTTTCAACAGTTAAATAATTTTTTTTTTGAATTAATAGTTTCTTCTAAAACTAGATCAAGATAATATTAAATGTAGTTTTATTTGAGAAAAACAAAATGGAGGAATATTCTGAATTTGCAGAGGCATTAATTGATCAGCTCTCAGTTGAAATCAATGAAGAGAAGGAAAACACAGATTTGGCCTTACAAATTGATGAAGATTCTTCATTTAATGCAAAATTTGAATCTTTAGAGAAGATAAGTACGGGATTATTTCCAGAATTAAAACAAAAAATCAAGGATTTTACAGGATTGGAAGTTCCAGAAAATACTAACATAGAATTTCCAGAATTATTGGAATTGAAAAAATTAAAAGGTAAACGAATTTTCACGACAGTTAATGCCAGAGAATTTGTTGATTCTTTAGTTGATGCCATATCAAAAGAAGATAAGGGAAAAATTTCTAGTTTAATGCGAGAGGATACAATAAAATACCTAGTGTACTCAACTTATGCTAAAAATTATATTTCAAAAATTTCAGTCACCTTTGGAGATTTTTTAGATGACACAATATATCTAAATAAATTATTTTTTTCTATTTTACCAAAAATTAAACTCTATAATAAAGGACCCCCCTTTGAATCAAGTTTTAATCTAATAAAGTCAAGTTATTTTGGTGCAATCAAAATGACGATGCTTGAAGAATCAATTCATGCCATACAAAAAAGTCTATATCAAAACAACAAAGAAGCAGTAGTAAAAGTTAATGAAATCTATGAAGAATTAGCAAAGGTAATCCTAGAGTTGGATGATCAAACTCTTTCCAAGATCTTTGAATATATGAATTTAGATCCCATTCCAGATGAATTTCCAATAGCAAAAAGAGCCAATCTTTTTTTTATTTTAAATCCTGAAAATTTTATACTTGGAACATTACCAGCTGATCAAATGGCAACAAAGGAGGGCCAAATTGATACAAAATTATCCGAAATGATTCCAGAATTATCTGATATTTACAAAAGGTGGTTAAAACCAAGGCAACAACAGTATGCTGCAATGACAGTTATTCAAGGAATGGCAAATGTTGTGATTAAAAATATCCTTAAAGATGACGAGGATTTCAAAAATTATCTATCTGTCTTTAAAGGAACTGATTTTGATACATTTCAATCTCAAAAAAATGTTGGAATCAACTTTACTGAGGTAATATACGATAAACTAGGTAGAGAGTCATTTAGAAAATTAGTCCAAAACCCTCCAAATACATTAGAACTAAAGGATTCACAATTATACCTCAATAGAATACATGAAATTTAATTGCAAGAAAAATTTGATCCGTTTGTTGCAGAATGGTTATCCTTTGTGAATAATCCAAACTTTAACCTAGTTGAAAAATGTCTAAAGTTTGCTCAAATTTTAGAATATCCCGATCTGGATATTGAGCAGTACATACAAAAAATAAACCAAATGGGAATGACTCTTAAAGAAATGATAAATGATGTGAAAAACCCAACATACCTAATCTCGATTTTAAATGAATTTCTTTTTGACAACCTCGGTTTTGTAGGGGAAATGGATGATTATTACAATCCTAAAAATAATTTTCTAAATGAGGTAATTGATAAAAAATCCGGACTTCCAATAACTTTATCGATTTTGTATGTGGAGATGGCAAAATTTATCGGATTGGATCTGAAAATAATTGGTTTTCCGAGCCATGTTTTGGTAAAATATAATGAAGAGATGATTTTAGATCCATTTAATGATGGAAGATTGCTCGATATTGATGATCTGCAGGAGATACTAGATAGAAATTTTGATGGGCAATTAGAATTTGAACCAGAATTTCTTGATGAAATAAAATCAGAGCAAGTTCTAGTTAGATTGGCTCGCAATTTGAAAAATTCATATTTTCAATCCTATGCCAATGAAAAAGCTTTGAAATGTGTAAACATGACTTTAGCTATTGAACCCGAATCACCAGAAGACATTAGAGATAAAGGAATTTTGGAAGAAAAATTATTGGAACACGGTACTGCATTAAAATATCTAAATCAATATTTGGAGATTAATCCAAATGCTGAGGATGTGGATATTATTTTAGAAATGATTAGGAACATAAAGGAAAAAATTAATCGATAATTGAATTAATGTCTTGTCCTTGTTTTATCATGGCAATTTCATGTCGAGCAATTTTATTTCTTAGAGCATGTTTTATTAAATCGACTTCACTTCGAAGAAGGGCAATTTCATCTTCGAGTTTTGCCACACGTTCATAGATTGTTTCTGCGTCGGAACTCATGATTATTTATGCTTAAAAAATTGTCTTAAAAAGTTATGGGTAAATTTGTTGATGGACAGGTTAGCTTTTTGAACTATAATTCAAATTCATGTCTACACTTTTCACATTTTCCTCTTTCTTGACCAGGTTGACCAAGAATGAAAATTTTGCCAATAGTCATGCATTCGGGACACATTCCAGTAGTTGCGTTTTTTGGTCCACTGCGTATTATTTTCTGAGTTTTCCTTCGTCCCATGCTTTTTAGGATATAACGGGTCTATTAAATTTAATTTTAGATGGCGCGGGGAATATAGTCAGGAGGATAGATTTTGCACTATTTATGAGAATTTCATTCTAGGATTATCAGAGCATCAAAAATTGAGTTATGCTCATTTTTCGTGAACTATGATTTTACCTGTTTGCCAAGGGTGAACCATGCAAAAGTAATCATACTCATCAGATTCTGTAAATTTATGTAGAAATTGATCACCTGGCTCCATTAATGAAGAATCAAATTCACCATTTGGTCCTGATTCAGGACTTCCGCTAGTAACAGTATGAAAATCACCATCAAAGTTTCTAAATGAAACAACATCTCCAACTTGGATTTTCAACGAATAAGGTTCAAAACAGGATAAATCTTCTTCACACCCAGGAACTCCGGTATTTTCTGGAATGGCAATATGATGATCTGCATCTAATTCTTCAAGTTCATCTTGGATTGTTTTTGACTCTATGCAATTAGTATATGTGATAAAATCCGCAGTAAAACCTTCTCGTGCTTCTCCATTTGAAAACATAACTTTGGGTATTGGAGAATCATCCAATATTTCAGGAGGTATAGTTCCAAGATTTTTACGGTCACCGTGATCCATAACATTACATCTAGCGTTTTCAAAAAGATAATCACTCATTTGGTCAAAGTGGATGTCCACTCTTAATTCATTATCACTGTTATCGTTGTATGCCATCATCTCAATGCTGCTTCCATGCATGGCATGTGATCTTGTAGAAACAATAGAATCAGGATATCTTTCTATCATGGTTTTGTAGGATTCTGTTTGTTTCATTTTTTCAATATGCAAATCTTTGTCAAAGAAAACTTTGGCAAACAGATATTCATTCTCTGCAATTGTCACAGCTACCCAAAGAGGTAAGAAAATACATACGGCAACAATTCCAACAAGGATTCCTATCTTTGGAATTACTTCCATATGTTAATGGGGATTATTTGAAATATAAATTATAGATTTTTGTATTTTGCTTTATTTTGTAGAATTAGTCACCTGAAAGTTTATCAGAGAATGTTGTTTTGCATCAACATCTACACGTAAAGTATAATTGCCTTCATTAAAAAATCTGATTGAATCATCAGATTCCAGTGGAAAATTCCAGGTTTTCTCGCTCCATTCTATCGAGTTTTGTCTATCTCCTGACTCTATTGGAGTCATGTACATTTTAGAGTAAACTGGCTCAGAACTAATATCAACATAATTTTGATATATTCTAAATTGTGGCCACGGTACAACTTTTCCTAATGATTTTACCTGAACTGAAAATGTAATTGGCTCTCCAATGTCATATATTGATTTTGTTCCAGTTACATTCATCTGCAGTTCAACTACCTGATTTTTCAAACTATCATTATCAAAAATAATGTACAAAATTCCAGGAAAAGCAAGAATTGCTATTGTGAGAATAACTAGAGCAAACAATCCAATAATTATCAAAAGTCTAGTTTTCATTTTCTATAATTTCCTCAAATATTCCTTCAGTGTTGCTGCATTCCCATCCAGAAGGATCACATAGATTAGCATCTTGATTAAAACATGCTGTTCTATCACTAGTACAAGGAGGGGGGTTTCCAACGTCAGCACATATCTCATCACATTCTCTTTCAGGATGATCTTCCATGCGTGGAGGAAACGGCCATTCCAAAAGACCTGCTTCATCATAGCAAGGCTCCATTATTCCGTCATTGTTTACAATACAATTATCACTTGGCAAGCTTGGCATTATCAGATTGAGTGGCGGCAAGACAACTCCAGTAATTCTGGATGTACACATTTCTTGTGAAATAAAGTCACAGTAAACATTACTTGCAGTTACAGGACCAAAAAAGACCCCAAAATATGCACAAACTGCAATAATAATAATTTTGTATCTAGTTTTCATTTTCTTTTTCTCCAACAATTAATCCGTCATCAATATCAGTGATATCAGGTGCTGATCTACAATTTTGTGGAGGTTGCCATAACCATTCATCGCAAATTATTTTCATTCCAGGAGGTGGAAGGACGTAAAATAATTCATTATTTCCCCAAGTTTTATAATTTACAGTAGGATACACCACTGCTACAAGTAAGAAAATAGTGACGCTTGAAAGAATAAAAATTTTGTATCTAGTTTTAATCGCCATCTCTAGGAATCACTGTACAGACGCCATCACCGGAATCTTGCGTTCCTGGTCCACAGTCAGTAGTTTGAGGATACGATATGATGCCACTACTATCAAGACAATTGACTTTTTCAATAAAGTCTACTGCACCTGACCCTTGAACACCTCTGTGGACATCACGATCACTAAAGGGATTAGTAATCTGACAGTTGACATTTACATTAACTTTTGAGCGGTAATTGTCATAGTCAATATCTAGACGAATTTCATTAAAGTTTGTGTAATTGTACATTACCATCTGGAGTCTACCCTCACCCCTGTTCCAACTCTCAAAACTCTCAGTGGCATCAGGATATTTTTCTTTAAAGGCAGTATACGATGGGTCTGCATAAAACATTGCTTTGAGTTCCTCCTCAGTCAAATTATTTCCCAGGGCTCTATCCCAGTCTCGTGCAGAGTTTTCAATAATATGAGGAAGAATGGAATATAAGATTAGGGCAAATATGGTTATTCCGATTCCAATTGCCAAATAGATTGCAAACTTTGGTAATTTTTCCATGTGTTTAACGAAGACCCAAATTTGAGACTCTTAAAGGATGCTAATCTTTCAACTATTAGGAATATTTTTCTTAAATCCAGAATGTTCCGATGATTTCAATGTGTACAGCATCTTTTGGGAATTTAATTTCAAGGAGTCTCTTTGTTTTTTGTCATCTTTACAGTGAAATCTATTGTTAAAGTTATTAATTTCATTTTTTAAGTTGAAATTATGAATGAGAAATGTATCTGCGGACACGAAATTAATGATCATGTTAGAGGTCCTATTGAAGAAATTCAAGCCACATCAAAGTATACTATGGAACCTGTAGAAAATCGACTAAACTGTAAAAACTGTGATTGTCACAAATATCAAACAAAACTTTCTTGGGCAGGTAGGTTTTGGAATGGATCTGAATAAAACAAATCAAAAGGTAACACGAATAATATTCACCTAAAGGTTTGAGAACCATAATTACGACTAGATATCCTATGATAAGGAATTTACATTTTCATTAATCCTAGTAGAGATTATTACGTATTGCGGAAATCATCAAGTGTATGATTGTTCCCAAGATTCAGAATTATCATTTGACGTGTTATAGTATTACAAAATTTACTTTTAACGCTAACGAACAAATCATCTATTCAAATGATTAGCATACTCTAAATACTAATTTGCAATACTAGATGTAATTGAAACTCTCACCACGTACCTAATCGGTGTTGGTCTAAAATTTCAATTTTTAAAATTCAAGTCAATTCTTTAAACACTAGTAATCATAATTATCTTTATTTGGATTACATATTTTACAATCTAGTAGACACTTGTCTTCAGGACAATAACCACAATATTGTTTTTTCTTTGATTCCAACTTTCTCCTTCTGACTCTAAATCCATTAAACCTATTGTTATTTTTTTAATTTTAAAATATTTTCATTTTAAGGTGAACTACGTAACTGATTCCTGAATTTAAGTAGTTCTTTTTGTAAATTTCTTTGAAATTAGATGGTCTATTCCAAATTTCCCAGAACCACTTAAAATCAACATTAAGGTTATTCCTATTAGAGCAGGATCTTTCCAAATTCCAGGGCCTTGCGACAAGTCTAAACCAAACATACCAAGAGCACCAATCAAAATTGCGACTTGAAAAATTGCTGCTGGTCTTGTAATTAATCCTATCAAAACAAATATTCCAGATAGTAATTCAAAAACTCCTATCATTAGTGCCATATTTGTTGCCATCAATGGATCTATTCCTACCATCATGTTTAGCATCCCTCCGAATCCTGCTGGATCAGATATCTTTCCTGAACTAGCCCAGAAAAATCCAAAGGCTATCCCAATTCTTAAAAATAAAATGCCAATACTAGTCAGATTTTCTGATTTTGGAGTCTTGAAAATCATTGACATAGCATTTACCCTCAAATGCTGCTTTTAAGTGAATTTCCAAATCTAAATGTCTTCTCTCTCCAAAAAATCATAGTCACTGTCATCGGATTTGAAACTTTGATTCTTATTTCTTAATATTTGCCCGAAGTGTTTCATTCAAAACACCTGAGAAACTAACTGACTCTGAATTTTCTCGGATTTGCTTTGCCTGGAGTTCGTGTAATTTCTTTACGATTTCATCATCAAGCATCACTGTAATTCTTTTACTCAGAAAATTTTTTGATATTATTGTTCTTTTTAAGATTTGCATTATGGAGAATATCCATTAATTGCCATAAAGTTATTTTGTTTTATCTAATGGTTACCAGAGATTCCAGTTGTTAGTTTTAATTAAAGATCAATTTATACAATTTAGTTTAATTGAAACTCTCACCAAGTACCTGATCGGTGTTGGTCTAAAGTTTCATTTTTTAAAACTTGAATTTGTTGAAATTAATAATATTGTGTAGGGTTTTGGATTTATTCAACCAGGTTGAATTAATTTTTTGATTTTTCGATACTTTCACGCAACGAAACACCTAGAACCCTTGAAAAGTTCATAGAGCCTAATGATCTTCTTTTTCTCTTTGCTTGAATTTCATAAAATCGCCTAATAAGATCGTCTTCAACTTCCATCACACTATCGCCCATGTAATCTACAAAAATCAGTAATTTAAAACCTTACAAAATATTCATTTTGATCCAATTTGTTTTTCTATATTTTAAAGTGTAACAAATTTTTATGACACAGAAATATTCTTAAGTAATTTTATTTTATAAAAGAATTGCAGAAAAGTCAAACGAGTAATGATTAATTCCCCCCGGATTTGATCTAAAGCTCATGTTTCATGCGTAAGAGTACTGCTCCCGCTGGAACTTGGCTTCTGCAATTTTTAAAATTATTTTTTGGGAAGTAAAATAAAATAGTTCATGGTGTTTTTTCAGAATATTCACAAAGCGAACAGATTTTAGAATCCCTATATTCTTTCAATGGAATAGTCAACCCTTCCTTTGCACAATTAGGACATTTGGTAAAACCACTCATTTTTCCATAAAATGTTTTCTCAGTACGTAATTAATGACACCAGAATAACTAACCGAACCTTGATTTGTTCTAATCAATTCTGCTTGTAGGAATCTGAGTTTTTTATCAATATCATCATCAATCATAACACAGATTCTTTTGTCCTTGATAAAAAAACTATTAGTAGGGCGTATTGCCTTGCCACCTTTTTTGTAAGTTACAATATCTATTTGCTTCATTTTAGGTGGATGTAAAGAATTTTTCATATTTCTTTTCGAAAACTAGATTTGATCCAAGTGCAATATTTTGTTAAAATTGAATTAAATAGTTTAATTTTTATCAAGAATATACTCTCTATAGAGAGTCCCATAGAGAGTTTTATTTATCAGTTTAGCCTCCAATTGATAGTTGTTGAGAAAACCACAAAGAAGCAGATTGGAAATATACAATGACGTTTTAAGTGCTATACAGAACGCTACAGGAAACGGAGAGGTTAAACCAACCAGAGTTCAACAACTTTGCAACATGTCTTATGATAAATTTTCAAAAATTCTAGGTGAATTAAAGAAAAATAATTTGATATGCTACTCCCCTCTTAAAATTACCAAAAAAGGACAAAAGTTTTTGCAAGATTACAGTAAAATTAAAAATTTTACAAGGAAAATGGAGATTGAGTTTCTCAGGGAAACAAAGGAAATTGTATCATGAAATTTGATGCAAAAGACTATCCACTGTTACAAGATCTTGAAAACTTGAAGGAACGAAATCATTCAATGCTACTTTACGATAATGAAGAGTATGCTAAATTAGTAAAATATCATTACATAGGAATTGGTTTGAAAAAAGGTGAGCACTCTATAATTTTAACACATGATGATGTGAATTCAATAGAAAATGAAGCTGCATCATGTGGGATTGATGTTGATAATTTTAAACGAAAAAAACTACTCCATATACATCGAATTGAAAATGTAACAGAGCAGCAAGGAGAAATACCAGAGTTTAAGGATTTGCTAAGACAAATAGCAGTTGATTTAAAACCACCCTTTAGGTTCATTGGAAGAGTAATTCCAGATGTATCCACAGAAGTTGGAATGCAGTTAGAATTGGACATTGAACACAAGTTTCATTCTGAATGGGAGAACCATGACTGTTCTTTTCTATGTACTTATGCAATTAACGATATTGAGGAGAGTAAACGCTCAATGTGGTTATCCAAGCTTCTTGAGAACCATCACCATTTGATTTATGCAACAGATCCTGTAAATTCTGTATCTTTTGAGCCTAATTTACTGGAAACTTTTAGAGATTAATTTTATTCTAACAATTGTCCGAAGAATGTTGGTTTAACTGCCATTATAAGAAATGTCTTTTTATTGATTCCTACTTTAAAATATTCAGTTGAAAAAAATTACGAGCCTTAAATTATCATCATCCATACTTTTTTGGTTTGGAATTTTATTTCAAATCCTAGTAACCATTAGATTCTCATTAGAGTATTATCGAGAGGGCACAATAAGTGAATTATCCTTTGAATTAATTTTTTCAGAGTTTGGAATCGGAATAGCATTTATTCTATATACATTATTTGGGCATTTGTTGCATATCGCATTTTCCTATTTGATTGCTAAAGGTAAAATCATAGGAATCATTCTTGGCCTTGGTCTTTGCGTGTATGAGATAGTTTCTTTCCTTGTTCCTGAAATAGAACCTACATTATTTACAAGTCCTTTTGGAATTCCAATTAGGATTCTTTTTGGAATTATAATTATTCTGATCATTTATGGAAGAGATAGTCGTATTGAGTTACAGGTAGAAAACTGGAAACCCTGGAAGAATCCAATAAAAGAAAATAAAAAAAGATGATCTCTATTTGTCAAAAAAATCAAATTCTAAAATCATGGTTCAAACTTGCTTTAATTATTTCAGGATAATCACATGAGACTCCTTTATCTGAGGAAATTATTGTATGCCAGGTCATAAAATACTCAACATTATCTATTGATGATACACCCAAGTATTGAACTAGCTCAGCTTCTGTTCCCTCATAATTGTGGCAATGTGAAATAAAAGTATCAAATTTTTCTAAAATTGCAGAATATTCAAAGTTCTCATCAATAGAATAAACCACGGCATCTTCCCCATATTGAACACTGTAGTCCCTATCTGCAAGAGTAATTCTTGCCGTATCGCCTTGAATTCTAGTCATGTTTTGTATTGTAAAGTAAGTCACTCCATTCTCCACCGGATCAAAGTGTAATTCTCCTTCTATTCCATCTGAGGTTCTTACATACGATACTCCAGATTCTTCATAAATCCTAGGTTTTTCATAACAAAACAATTTCATTGATAATGTAGTATAACATGTAGAATCATCCATGTTTAGGGTTTTTTGAAATCGGGTAGGATCATCCGTGTAGGGTAATTTTTCAAAATCAAAACTGTTCAACGGTACAGAATACTCGTAAAAATCACTAATTGCAGAATAGTTTATAGAAATCAGCATTAGCGGTACAAAAATTATACTGATAATAAAAAGTAAATTTACATTATTCATTTTTTATCCTCCCCAAAAAAAGTCCCAAACACTAGTAATCTTGTTACAATACTTGCATTTTGCCTCACCATTTACCTTCAAAAAAGTGTGAAAGAATCCTATTTGGCACAAAAATTTTAAAATGATCAAGATCTTTTCTCCCCATCAGATTGTTTCTAGTTTCCCTAAAATCTTGTCATAAATTTTGATTTTATTCTTTGATCGTACATTCTTTTTGAGATACCACAAAGTAGACTTGTTAATTCCCAATCTCTTTCTCTGCTCTGGACTCAAGGCTAGAATCTTTTCTCGTAGTTCTAAATTATCATCACGATTAATTGTAATTGATGGAACACTAATCTCTAGAGTTTTTTTCTTTCCTGCAATAAACTGTGCAAGCTGTGAGATATTACTATACAAAATATTCTGGTAAGCAAAATACTTTATTCCATATTTCACCTTGAGATTAAAGTTTGACTTTATTTTATCCACCAACAACTTTGCAGTGGCAGGTTTTAGTCTAATGTGATAGTTTTCAGTCAAGATAAAGTCAGATTTCTTTAGTTTGTTATCCTCTAGCAATTCAATTACACTCAAGTCAATTAACCAACGGAATAATTCTTGACAGTCATAAACTAGCGGTGTTCTACTCAACAGAGTCTCATGCAAGAATCCAATCTGTGGATCAAGACCAACTGAATTTAGAGACTTTTTAATTTCTGATGCTAAAATAGAATAACCATAATTCAGTAACGCGTTAATTTCATCAGCTGCATGGTCTGCACGTTTATGATCAAATGAAGCTCTTGCCTCAAATGAAAACTGTGGGGCTAGTTTTGAAAATATCACTCTCAAGTATTCAAAGTAAATTTTTGCAATCCAGGCCTCATGGGACATTATTTCAGGTATTTTGTGCGTATTTTGGGCTGATTTTTGCTCAAATTTTGCAAATTCTGATTTAAATCTTGATTGTATTTCCGTACAGTCAATTGAATAGTATTTTGATAATTCCTCTAGTAAATTCAACGAGGAATCAACTTTGGATGCAACAATCTCTTTTGCAATATTGTATCGTACAGATTCGTCTAGATGTTTTTGGTATTGTGCCAATCGTAGTTTGCCTGAGATTGTTTGGTCAGGTAATGTAGTGGCTAACAAGTTGCCATCCCAGTTTAATAATGTCAAGTGAATGTTGTGTTTCATCAACCATCGCATTGACTCAAATGTAATTTGTCCTGTATGACCGTCAATGATTATACTGTCATGCTCTATCTGATGTGGATTAAATTCCAGTCTTGACTTTTTTAATCTATTAGTTACAACTAGTTTTCTCTTATCTACATTAATTGATGTGCCAAAGCCTGAAATTAACAGTGGATTCATTTTATACTTTTCTCCTAGGCTTTTTTGGCTTTTCATTCATTGTTTTAAACTCTAGTTCTCTTGTCTTGTCTTTTACAAAAGATTTGTGATCCTTTGGATTGTAATTTCGAATTGCCTTTACCAGTTTTTGGTAATCTATCTCAAAGCCTAAAATGATTTTACCCTTAATATCCTCATCAAGATAAATTCTTTCTTTCTCTGCTTTGTGTAATATTCTCTCAAAAATGTACTGCTCTATATCAAATACCTCATTATGCCAAAATGGATTTAATTTTTTTGCTCTAAGGTTTTTTTCTACCAACAGATGTGATTCCATTCCCCAAGGTGAATCAAAATTACTTGTTTCAGAATCACTGTGGTTTGATAAATCATAATAGTATCTGCCACCGCTATCTCTAATCTCTGAAATTTTATTTCCTAAATATACAATGTCATAGATATTTGGTCTTCCCTCTGCAAGATGGTATGGAGATTTTTTATCTCCATCTTTTTTTATTTTTTTATCATCTTTTAGTTCCTTTAACATCTTTGATAACCCCATAGGGGAGAATCCAGTTTGGTTCAAAATTTCTGTAAATGTTCTTGGTTTATCATACAGTAATCGAAGGATTTTTGCCCGATTTTCCTCCTTTACACGCCTCTGTGTTGCGTATTTTTCCATTTTAGCCATAATATAGTATATCACTATACTATACTGAGTATATTAATATATTTCTCACAAATAGTAATTATGAAAACCTCAACTCTAGCACTTTACAGAAAACCTTGGAGCAAACTAACTCCAAAGCAGAAAAGCACTAGAGTAAAGGCCTTGGAGGTAATTACAGCATCAAAGAGAACACAAAAACCTGTTTCCATTATTGCAAGAGAACACAACATTTCAATTAAAACTATACAGAATAATACCAATGCATTCAAAAAAGTAAATGGTAAACTAGTTGCAAAAAGATTTGATATTGTATCCCGTTCTATGCTAATTGGTGAGCGTGGCAAGCTACAATCCATTCAAGTGTCTGACTCCAGACATGCCCGAACCATCGGACAATACCACAATGCAGTAAAACTGTATCTAGACACTGGGAATTCCACTAAACTAAAGAAATTCTCTAAACGAAAAATCAAAGACTCTGAAGGTATTGTTCATTCCTTTGAGACTAGACTCCCTACAGTTGAGGAGATTCATGAGAGAATTGAGGAGATTGAATTTTTTGAGGTGTATGACTCTTGATGATTACAGACTATGATCCATTAATTGTACTCAATGAGAAAATATCAACTGTTAATGATAAAATCCAGTTAGAGACCACACAAGCTAGAAAATTCCTAAATGAATTATTTTCTCAACCACATAAAGTGCCTTACATTAGAAAAAAATACTGCGAGGTTTGCCTTGCACGACACGTATCCTTTGAGGGACATCATTATTCAGGAATAAAACATGATCATAAACAAATTACAGTATGCATTCCATGTCATAATACACTCACCCAAAGACAAACACTTTGGGATTCTAGGTGGTGGAGCGATACTGATTCAGAATTTCTAAAGTTGTCATTTTTGTATCGTGGAGTGCATGACATATTACAATTAATTTCAGAAAAGAGACAAAATTCTCTCTACTCTGATATTGCAAAATCCATCATTCCAGTAACATCATATTTGCAAAATGGAGCTCAAAATTGAGCCTAAATTCGGTGTTTTTGCGCTGTTTTGTAGATACCTATCCCGTACCATACGATGATACTCATAGAATCCTTCCCAAACCTAATGATTCGATTCATCTAGTTTTACATTACAACAAGAAACAAGATTTTGGCACTTGTATAATTTTCGTAAATCAAATAGTTTCAAAGACTGTTTTGTTTTACACGGAAAATACAAAAAAGTCTTGCATTAAAGAATTAAAACAAAAGTATGATGTAATATCAAGACTAGAATTTGTTGAAAAGATATTCATCCCATACGTACAAAAAGCAAGGGCAAAGTGTATTGGATTTGGATTACCATTTATTCTCTCAAGACTGGCAAGTGATGTCACATATTCAACAAGACATCCTAATGGCTTTTCATTTACCATGTCAGATAAGCCAAAAATTCCAGATATGGTGATTAAAAGCCTTGATTCCAAGTCACAATTCATAGAGTTTAACAAGACATTTAGGAAAAAATTCAAAGATAACATTCCCTATTACAGAGGATGTTTTGTTGATTGCAAGACACTTGGATTTGTCTTGACAAATAATTCCTATGATCTAAAAACTGCATTAACTGATTTTGATGTTCCAATACCTGATGAATCACCTGAGGGCCATGCCTTGGCAGTATACTCTCTGTACAATAAACAAATGGCAAGATACAAAATTTTCTGTCTTGATAAACTTGAAAACAAGCTATTCTCTCCAGCATCAATTGGAATTGGAGATCTTGAAAAGATTGGAATAAAGCCATTCTTAATACAAAATAAGAGGTTTTCCAAAAAATTGCTTGGAAATGTAATGTCTACATATTATGGGGCACTAGTTGAGGCTCAAATTATCAACACACCAACACTAGTTACAATCCTTGATTTTGCAAGCATGTTTCCTACATTGTTTGTGTTATTTGGAATGTATCAACTACTCATTGCACAAGAAATTGGTCACAAAGATACCACTCGAGAAACTCAGAAATTTCTAGATAAAATCACAATTTCTGAGATAAATAAGCCTAAAATGTGGCCTAAAATGCTTAGCATTTGCAAAATTATTCCTGATGATGATATTTTGCCTGTTCGTTCTGATTATTCTGATGCGATTTTTAATGTTGGAATGAATTATCTAAAATCTACTGATGATACTGCACTTTATTACACATTACCTGATTTAATAGCATCAAAGCTTCGTACTGGCAAGACACCCCAAATTATAGAGGCAGTTACATTTTTCCCGCAAGGAGTACAGAAGGGTTTACGTGACTTTGAGGTCTTGCCTGGGATTACTTGTCATAAAGGGGAGGATTTATTCCAGAAATTAATCGAGCAAAGATTTGCCATCCAAAAGCAAAAACAAACAAAAGAGTCACAACAAATTCAAAAGATTCTCAAAATAATTGCAAACTCTACATGTTATGGTAAGTTTATCCAGTTAGATACAAGAAACACCATAAAAGAAAAACAAATTACCGTTTATGGTCTTGATACATTTGATACTACTACTTGCAAGATTGAAAATCCTACCAAATTCTTTCATCCAATAATTTCAGTATTTTTGACTGCTGGATCCCGATTGATACTAGCTGCAGCAGAACACCTCTTGGAAAAAAATGGTGGTTCTTTGATGTACTGTGATACTGATAGCGCCTTTGTATCACCTGAGCATACTAAATTGATTCAGGATTTTTTCAGACCACTAAACCCATATTCAGAAGATGTAGAAATGTTCAAGATTCAAAAAGAAGATGGTAAAGAATTAAAAAATGTAATGTGTCTTGCAATTTCTTCTAAAAGATATGTAGTGTTTGATAAAGTTGATGATGAGATTACCATTCTAAAGTATTCTAATCATGCATTAGGGCACTATCTTGGAATTGATCACAAGCAATTCTGGAATGATATTATCTCCTTGTGGTATCATCCAGAAAAAGAAGATTCCATTACATCAAAGTATGAAACAAAATATGCAATATCTGAACTCAGTATTACGCATTATTCTTTTTTGAAGAGTTTTGATGGTGTAAATCAAGGAAAAAAATATCATGATGGGGTTCGACCATATGATACAGTTCTTGTGGGAACTGCTTGCAGAACAGATTCTGATGGTAGACCAATAGTACCTTTTGTGCCTAAAATTGGCTCAAATTTCGATGAAATTCCCTTTATGCCTTTTGTGGATAAATCAGGTATTTTGTATCCAAATTCAGATTCCTATGATACGGTAGATTATTGGAAGAAAATTTCCAAAGTTTTTTCTGAATATCGAAAACACCGTGAATCAAAGTTAGATTTTGTAGATAACATTGCAATGAGAAAACATCTTGTATTTGGTAACGAGTCTGTAAGGTATGTTGGAAAGGAGGTTCATGACTTGGAATCATCCAAGGTTTTTGGCATATCTGATTCTGTAACTTATGAGAATGAACAAGGGAAACTATCCAGAATTATTGAAGAGTTGACTTTGGAGAAATCTGAATCATTAGGAATACCAAGAAGGACGTATTATGATTGGAAAAAGAAGGTTAAAGAAGGAAAGACAATAGTATTAAAAGATAAATTGATGAGCAAAATTTTACCATAGAATTGAATTCAGGTAAAGGTCCCATACACAAACCATATTTTAGTGTGTTTCCTTTTTTAGGTATTGAAGAATCCACAATTTAAACTGGGAAAAATAAAAAACATAGATGAAACAGAATCTAAAGAATTCCAAAAAATTAGTTCCAATATTGTGTTTAAGGAATTGTTGCCAATCATACAACAATTAAATAATGCAAATTATAAAAACGAAGAATTAAAGCAACATCTTCGAAGATATTTGATAATTAGACTAGTGACTATTTTAGAAGTTTATTTTACAAAATGGGTGGTGAGATTAATTGATTTATACAAATTACCATATTCAAATATGTTTGAAAATCCTAACATCAATATTCCCATTTCAAGATTACAAGAAATTAAAAAGGACCAAATTAGTGAGGGAAAAATTGTCGCTACAAGTTTTAACATGCAAAATATTTCAGAAATTAATCATGTTTTTTCAAAACTTGTTACCCCCAACTTTCTAGAGAGAGTTAAAGAAGGGAAAATACATCGAGAAGGAAATAAAAAAGAAAAAAATCAATTCGTTGCCAATTGGGATATGTTTTTAAATATTTTTAAAATAAGGAATGACAACATACACTCTTTGCATTACCACGTAAAATATTCTGACGAAGAATTAAATCAGATAATTAATGCAAGCCAATTCTTCATAATGTTTGTTGATTTAACAATTGGTCAAAAATTGTTTTTTACAAAGACAGAATTATTAAAAAAACATGATGAGTTTATTTACAAATTTTTAGAAAATAAATTGAGAATATTATCAATAGATAGACGATAGAATAGAATGATGTGGGCGATATTTATTAAATCTCAAAAAAGACTTTTTTCATTGAACATGCACTAAACAGTAGAACTTATGAATCTCTTATGAGAATACAAGGTATTGAAATTACTCATTTTAGCCTCAATTTTGATTACTATTTCAGTTTTTGGACTTCAAGAATCTCAAGCAACCACATGTAATGAATTTGGCTCGATTTTTAAAGAGAATAGGGGGCAAGTTGCACTAAAGGCAACTGTTCTTTCTTCTAATATTGTAATACTTGATCCTCCATTACAAACATTTGATGGAAAATTTTCCCAAAAACTTGTTTCTGAATTTAAAATTGATAAACAAATCTATGGAGAACCTATTTTTGATTTAGAAAAAATAACAGTAGAGGAATTTCCCCCAATTGAACCTTATGAAATTGGGGAGCAAAAAATTCTTCTACAATATTTTGAAAATGTAGACCAAAAATGGTATCCCTTTAGTTGTAATCCTGCATTTGATATGGAATATGGAGATTACAATAATTGGATTGTTGATTTACAAAAAAAACCTGATTTTGATTACGCCTTTGATAAACACTCATTTGAAAATTATCTTGAAACTATAAATGAATTAAAATCAGAATCATTGGGACAAGAAACTTGGAAAGAAATTTTGGTAGTAGACAAACTTGGATATTATATAGATGGACAAGAGAGAACATACAGGATTCCATATTATATGTCAGAAGGTAATCTTGATAAAATTGAAACTAATGAATTTTTTGAAATTTTTTTAAGTGACATCAACAAAGAATCAATTTTTAAAATAAAGATTCCAAGAAATTATCCTGTAACCAATATGATGGGCATAGATCGTAACACCAATTTTTTTGTGCTTATCCACGGTGAGGAAACCACCAATTATACAAATAATATAACAGAGTGTTATAATGAAATTTCAATTCCACTCTCGACAAATTTTGAACACATACAAATAGACTGGGGACATGTTGTCTCAGGCCAACATATCTACTTTGGAGAAAAAGTTTCTGAAGATTGCATCAAAAAAACTATTGTATTTCCTCTGGAATCTTTTGAAAGGTCAACCATTAGATCAACCTATGGAAATTATGTTTTCATGAAAGATCAATTTGGCTACAACATTTCATATGAAATTGTAAATGGTACTCTTACCGATGTAATATTTGATTGTAGTAGCAGTTCAATGTACCTTGAAGTCTCTCCAAAAAGCCAAGGAATTTTGAATATTGAAGTACCCAGAGAATTATTGAAGGCAAATGTATTGCATGGTTTGGATGACTATGAGTTTCCAATTTGGGATAAAAAAGGAAATTTCACTTTTATTTTTCAAAATGACTCAAAGAAATTGGGGTTTATGGGCACTGAAATCTTAGATGCTCATAAACTTGAAACTGGTAAACCATGCAAGCCAATTCATAATCCTCCGTATTCTTACATTTTATCTCCAATAAAACAAATAAAAAATGGGGTTGCCACAGAAGAAATGAGATGCAAAGATCATCTCGTTTTGGTTCCAAGAAATGATGACTCTGGTGCATGTGTAAAACAAGAATCTTTTCCAAAATTAATTGAACGAGGATGGTTTAAACTTGCAGATGCGCTAGATAGAGCAGGATCTTTTCCAGAACCTAATCTTCCTTGATAAAATTAAGGCAAATAAACATTGAACTCTGGTTTTACATATTCAATTCTCATAGAACCTACATTATACAGTAAATATTATACATGTAAATAAAAAAATTATTTTCAAAAATAATATAATTAAAAAATAAGAAAGCAAGTATAAAATAAATATACTAATTCAGAAAATACTAACGAGTGTAATCAATTTCTAGAGTAATGAGTTGTTGTAACACCTTTTCCGAGTTGTACGCACAAAAATCATTTTATTAAGTTACAAATCATGTTATTAATTAAATTAAACAGAAAATTTACTTTAAATAAGTTTATTAAATTGAAATTTAATTACAAACACCCGAAAAACAGCATAAAGTGCCAACTCTACAACAAAAATATCAATAATTAAATGTCAAAAAATGAGTTTATGGTATTTAGTAATTCAATTAATAGAGATTTTTTGTTTAATAAATAAAAATAACAATAAAAAGACAGTAAGACAAAGTAATTGTGGTATATTATACTACTAATTGTAATTTAAAATTAGTTTTTGATAATTAGCTAGGCGTGAAAAAATTATCATTTTTTATCATGCAAACAACATGATTAGTAAAAATATTAATTTAATTCAGATATCTTTCTATTTAATTAATTAGATAAATAGATTATTTCTTAAATCAACTTTACATTAAAAGAAAGATGGAAAGAAAATACTAATTAGTATTTGTGAGAAATAAGAATACTAGATATTTTCATAATTAATTTATCAGGTTGATTGTAGGCACGATATAGCATATTTGTTATGAGATTAAATTTGTTATTCCGGTCTTATTTTATCTCACATTCTTATTTTTATTAAATATTGAAATGTTTTGATAGATAGATTTTATCCCGTTTTTTTATTTTTACTAAAAAAAAGACATGCCTATAATTTAAGAACGAAATAGTGCAAAATCTCAACACCCAACTATCTACACTTTTAGATGGCGCGGGGAATATAGTCAGGAGAGAAGATTTTGCACTATTTGAGAAGGATTTCGTTCTAGGTACCGATATCCATAAAATAAAACGTCATAGGGTATTTCGATGGAATTTCTGATCTTATTGAATAATTTAGCTTGCATCAGAGTTTTCTGCTTTAAATCTAAAATGCAAAATGACTGGAATAATCAAAATAAAAAGAAAAATCGAATAATTTACTGGAGGTTTGAGTACTTGGGTCACATATCCTAATTGAGGTATAACATTTACAACTTTTCCAATATATTCTTGTTTAGTAATTGGAAAATCTGTCCCATTAATAGAAGAGTGATTTGCATCCCCTTTGGTTTTCAAAGTAAAAGGCTCTTCCAATTCAATTGATACAATTCTATGAACAATAATTCTATCTGCTCCCGAAGGACGATGAAAAACGATAACATCCCCAATTGTAAGACTTTCAAATGGTTCATTTCCATTTATTACCACGATATCATAAACCTGTAACTCTGGAGTCATACTTCCACTTGCAATCACAAAAAGTGGATTTTCTGTTCCAAGACTTGTCATTAAACCAACAATGATAAAAATTTGAATGACTGTAAGTACAATTCCCAAAAATAAACAATTTCTTGCTTTTTTTGGATCATCTTTTCTAATTAGGACATATGCAATTATTCCACCAATAATTTGAAGGATTAATGGAAGCTCATACCAAAGAGGACTTCGCTTTTTAATTGGTTTCACCATTTCTTAAAAAAAATATACGTTGTGATGTTCATATAGGTATTGGACATATAATTCAAATTAAATACTTTGAAGCTCAACGGGTTCCCAAATAACAATATTGACATCAAAACAATTGCTAAAATCATTCAAACCTCTACTAATTTGTAGTATAGTAAATAAATCTGCGGAAGACAATGGTCAAAAATAATAAAAAAAGTGGGTGTTGGTTTACCAATTTCCATAGTAAACAGTCATGTCGGCAGTATACGTACCTAGTCCACCTCCATGGGTAAACGTCACATATTCGTAGCCACTATCATTGAAATAGTGAGTGCTGCCTTCATGTACTAAATTTGCACGATCCCAATAGTGAGTGATAAAACATAGATGGTTATAGTAGTCACTCATATTTGTATCAAAATATGAAAAACCATTATCTCCATCAACAGTTCCATCAAAATCAGCTGATTGAGCCCAACATGCTGAATAGGAATCATCAAGACCTACATTCACACCATAGGCGCTATCATACAGATCTATTCGAGCTCCTGAACCATCAGAACTTCCACTGCCTCTTGTAGAGATTCCATCATCGACAGTGGTAAATCTTTCATTAATACCATGTTTTGTATTAATGATCTGATAAGTACCATCTTTGTGTAGAATTACAATTACATTCTCCACATTATCTACTTCGCCATTGGCTTCAATGATAGTTTCAATTTGGAAGACCTTGCTATTAATTTGGTCTACAGTAATTGTCTCAACATAGTCGGTTCCACCTACTGTATTGTATTTAACAATAGGTTCAGATGCAGATAAAACTGTATTCAGATAAGTTGCTACGATTGGGTCGTACGTTGCGGTGTTTGAATTCTCTGCTGATGCCATAGACATATCGCTAAATGGCAATATCATTGCAGCAATCAAGGATGCAAACACTAGTGTTTTGATTGTTTTTGTCGTCATTGTTATTTCCAATATTGGAAATCATTATTAACATCAGCGCACCCCGTAGCACGTGCTGATCAGCCCGTATCTTTTCTACGCAAACAAAAAAATGTTATTTAGATTTTTATTTACATTAATTTTTTCAAGAATTTTATTTTTACAAAAAGAAATTCCCTGCGAGCTAAGATGTATTGATTTTATATTTTTGTGATCAGGACTTAATTCAAATGTTATAAATTCCATTTTTTCTTCTAGCCACTTTAGATAGCGCATACAAGTATTGTACTTTAATCCAGATTTCAAAGTAATTTGTGATTTTTTTAACGAGCCATTTTCGTAAAAGATAATTAAGATTCTCTCAACTACATGCCAACTCATAATGTCTAATTCTTTTAAATTAGAATTGAATGCAGACCTCATTTATTCTCATCATAACTTAATACTTTATCACACCATATTGTTTAAAACATTACGGATATTTTCTACGTTTAACATGAATTAGAATTTTGAATATTTTTGTTATAATGTGTTGGTAATTCTACAATATTACAAACATCAAAAAATTTTCTTAATTTATTTAAAACCTAAAAACTTCGTTTTTAAAATTTGGTTTTAAAGATGTATTATTTTGCGATCAATAAGTTTTTCAATTTTTACACCTAAAATCAAGGATAATTTTAGAAAAAGAGGAAGTTAACATAGTGATATTTACATAGGGAATGAGGATAATAATTTTGAAATATGATGCATGTATTAAATAAAAAATCAAAAATGTTAATCATTCTTTCTTTGCCATTTTTGGTGTTATTGTTATCATCACCGTCAAACGCACACGCCAATCATCCAGATATGTTTCTCTGTGATTTTTTTATCGGAACCTGTCAAACAACAGGAATTTTTCTATGGAGTAATGATCCCAATGATGGTCATACAGCTGAATTGATTTGTGATTCTCAAAACCCAAATTTTTGTAAAGTTCCATATTTCTTTGGGCCAGATATTACAGACATACAGATGACTCTTTTTGATATTGGTGGCGAGGCAGTTAAAGCTCAAAATCTTCTTAACCCAATAAGCACTAACATTGGTATAATAAATTCCGCCTCCACATCAGCTCATGATAATGATATAGATTCAATGAATCTTGGAGACGATGTAACAGCCTTGTACTCGGGTATTCGACATTGTACACAAACAAGTGGTTCAGATTGTATACAAATGGATTCTCATCTTACTAGAGTGTCTGTTAGAATTAATACTGATAACACTGTAACTTGGGGCACTGTAGAGACTTGTGTGAATAATAATCCTACAGTATATGATCTTGAAAAAACTTTTAATCATGAATTTAACCATTTAATGGGTTTTGGCCACAACTCTGATGGGGATAGTATTGTATTTGGTGGAGGAACATTTACAGGATATGTTTGTGGACAACCAGGGTATTTTTTGACTTTTCATGATATTGAAGAAGTTTTAGAAAAGTATTCTGGTGATTGGATAGTATCAGAAGATTACACTATCAGCCAAACATCTCCTGATGTCGTAATGAGCATTCCTGAAAACATCATTATTGAAAATGGAGCGACATTAACATTAGAATCCGGAATTACACTTGATGTTGATTTTTTAGGTCAATTTATTCTAGTTAAAAACGGAGGATCACTAATTGTTAAAGATGGAGGAACGGTAACATGAATAAAAAACTGGTTTTTTTAGTAATCGGAGTTATCGGAGCACTAGCAGGCTCCATGACGTATCTAAATTTTGAGAAAAGTCCTTCAATATTATATGATAATGATTCTGAGACTCAAACAAATCTTTCTGATTCCGTATTAGTTTTGCAAGCTCAATTCTCCCAAACTCCATACCATAGAAAGGTAATTTCATCAGAAATGATACTAGTTGGAACAATAATTGACATACAAACTAAATTGGTGGATACATCCTATGAAACCTATTCCATTAATGAAAAAGGAGAAAAAGATGGTGACATTATTAACAATATTTCCCATACACCTTTTCAATTTGTAACGGTTAATGTTGATGAATATCTCAAGGATGTAACAAACACATTTTCAGAAACTTTTACCTTTAAAGATTTTGGATCCGGAACTGGTATACAAAATGAAAATCAAATTCAAGTAATCTCTGAAAATGAGGTAAAACACAATGTTGGTGACAAGGCATTATTTTTTATTAGTGATTCTGATTTTGGATGGGTGTCATATGGTTATTCCCAAAAATTTGCACTTGATAACAATGACAATATTTCTGTTCCAGCATTATACTCTCAAAGTAGTTCAGAGTTTCCCAATAACCTCAACTCTGCAAAAATAGAAATAGAAAACATATTAGAAGTAAATTCAAGTGTTAAAGAATTTCTTGAACTAGAAACAACAAAACAAAATATCAAAGAAGCTACAATTCAACTTAATCAAAAAGGATTTTCAATAAACGAGCGAGGCGTGACAAGAACTCTAGAGGAAATAATATTGCAAGAAAAAATGTCGGGGAAAAATACAATCTATGATTTATCTGTCATAGTATCAGAGATTGAAAAAACAATTACCGTTCCTAATTTCTCAGAATTCATCAATGTTACTACATCAAGTAAAACATAGAAATTTCTAAAAATATTAATGAAATTTCTTTTGTTTTGAAAATGTTTTCTCTAACACAGTATATTGTATTAAGGAATACTTAGAAGAGCTTAAACGGTAAGAGAGTATTATAATATTAATATGAAATTTATGATTTTAGTTGTAGTTTCCCTAATTTTACTTTCAGTCTTTATTACGAATAATCAAATTCAAGGTTTTGGACACGGTGCAGGTTCTTTCATTACTAGTAGGGATTTGAGAATAGAAGATGAAACCTTTTCTGCCTCAAATACAACTACAAATGGAACAATTACTATTTCTGGGAAACTGGTTAGTCTGAGTGATTTTGAAATAAAATCGCCAATAACGATTTTACTTACGTCTGACCACCAATACGATCCTATAACAAAAGGTATCCATGATTTGACAATAGGGCAATTAAATTACAAATCACATCACGCAGCAGGAAAAGCCTATGAACATCAAACGGATTGGTACTTTACAGTAGAATCCAATCCAAATGAAATTTCTCTAAAACCAGGAGAAGTGGCAGATTATGAGATGATAATTCACCCACTAAAAGCTGGAACATATCATATTCACACTCTTTTACCAAGCACTACTCAATACATTGGCCCTGGCGAAACCATACAAGTCGAAGGATCAAACCAAATTACCTCTGGTGAATTTTGGGGACTTTATGCAACATCCTATCTAATAATTTTGGTTTTGGCATGGTCAATAGGTCTTTTAACCTATTTTGTGATCAAAAGAAAATCCAAATTTCATAAAATTAAAAGCTGATTTGGTTTATTTTTTAAGATTTGCTCGAACTGTTTCATTCAAAACACCTGAGAAACTAACGGATTTTGAAGTTTCTTTGATTTGTTTTGCCTGAAGTTCATGTAGTTTCTTTACGATTTCATCATCAAGCATTACGGTAATTCTTTTACTCATGAAAAATTTTGTTTACAATGTTCTTTTTAAGATTTGTAATGTGGTAAAATTTCTAATCCAGTAATTTGTACTTTCATCAAGTAACAAATTGTGGCTTTTATTATCTTAAGGTGTGTGTATGGTTATATGTGCAAAACCTTCTTTCACAAGTACAGTTTTATTATATTTAACTGCATAAGTGACACCATTTATTTTCAACTTAGAATATGGAGATTTTTTCGCCGTATATTTTATTACACCATAAGATAATAGTTGTTGCGCCCAATAATCAACAGGAGCAAGAAGATGTAGATTTTTTATTGGAAGTACCAAATAGATATCAGCCATAGCAAGACTAGTATGCAGATGTTTATAAGATTTTATTTGATTATTTTTTTTCAAATGTATCATATTAAAAAATCTAACATCTGTATTTCTGAACGTGAAAATAAAATTTATTATTTCAGAATATTCAGTTTACGTATTCTTTAATTGGTCGCTTCTTCGTCTTCATCATCAAGACCATTATTTGTGATTTTTTCTAATTTCATAAACTGTTTTATTTAATCTTCCTCATCATCGTTTTCAACAAAATTATTTGCTGCATTTTGTAATTTTGCTAATTGAGTTAGTTCTGCCAGATAATTTTGTTCTAATTTTGAAAGAATGTTGCTCATCTTTAATGAACCCAAACTCAATATCGCATTGATGATTTCGTCAATTAATTCAATAATTGGTTTAAGCCAATCTAAAAATTTACCTAATAGTTTGCCAAGTAGTTTATCCACAATGAAATCAATCAATTTTTTAATCTGCTCAATTATTTTTGCAATCCCTATTTTACCAGTAGGTGATCCAACGCTGGGTAATATTATTTTAAAATTTTTTACTAGTGATACTCCTGATGAAATTCTCAAATAAGTCTCAACTTCATTAAGAGATTGTCGTGGTACTTTTTTTACCGATTCACTCAGGGTTCTATTTATTTCCTTAAATTGATCGATGAGGGTTGGACCCAAGGCATTAATGATATTTTTCTCATCCTCATCAGATGTACTTTTTAATAATGCATTAACTAAATCTACAGGAACTGATTCAATATTATCTAAAAATTCTTCAAGCAGTGATGAATTTTCTTTTTTAGCCATAACCTCACATTTTACTTGTTTTCGAATATATTAACTTGATGAAAAAAAATAAAAAAATGTAACAAAATTTTTTATTTTTTAAATTAAAAGTATTATAGCTGTATCATGAAATATGATTTAGTAAAAATTGTGGGATTGTTAGACTGAATGTATAAAGGAAATCCTTGGTAGTTTAGAACTGAGAATTCTGTTCAAAATTTCCAGATTTATTCTTTCAATAAAGTAAATTCAAAATCACTCTTTTGAACTGTATTTGGTTTCGATAATTATTGAATCAAACTTTATCTTTACTAAATTGTTTTATGTATCTGGAAACTCTTCAAGTACACTAATGTCTACCCAGAATATTCCTCCAATCTCGGCATTTGGTCTGGCTGCAATCACAGGATCAATCATTTCTGATGCAGGATCAGTTAATGGATTCCACCAGAACATGTCAGATGGGTCTCCAATATTAAATCCAACTTTGGATGTGCCAAAACTATCAACCCATGAAATGTACTCACCTGTTGCCTCAGATAGTGAACTCATGTATGCAGTGTTTGTCACAAACATGGCATTATCAGGTCTTGCATTAGAAAGATATGACGAATCCCAATGTGTTAGTACCAGTTCATAGTCAGGATCAAAGGTTTGTACTTGTGTTGCCCATGTGTTTACCTCACTGTCAGTAAGTGCTGTTCCTGTTCCAGGATTCTGTATGTGTTTAAACGTATACACATCTACTCCAAATCCAATTACAGATGAGTGATGCTGATACTGATTCATTACCAAATCCATCAGCATTGAGACATCAGCATCAGCTGGTTCAACTTGCAGGTATATCTTGAGTCCTGCAGCATCATAAGCATCTAGTAATGGCTCTAAATCATCATTAGTGCCAAATGTTACATTTGGATACGAGCCTGCAGGGGCTGGAAATGGCATAAACGTGTTGGTGGCAGATGAAGGATCACCATCTACAGTTCCAACTACTAGTACTCCACCAGGAGTAGAGTTTGGGAACTTGGCAGACATTTGTTGTGCCACACTAGTCCAATATGCAGGATCTGATTGGTCATGGCCCCATTGAGTATAGTCACCGTATGAGGTTGAACGGAAACCTGCGACTTGGTCTACTTGTGAAGAACCATCATCATTTGAGATAGTACCTACACCTTGACTATCTGTAATTGTACATCCTGTACAGTTTGACAAATTAACATAAAATTCCTCAGTGGACTCTTCTGTAACATCACCATTTACAGGAACTGTGATTGTCTGAGTTAATGGACCACCGGATGCAAAGTTTAGAGTAGCAAGTGAAAGTGAAGTATAGTCACTTGGTGCAGTTGCTGTATTATCTGCAGTTTGATATTGCACAGATATAGCTGGTGTATTTACACTACGTGTTACAGTAAATACAAAGTTGTTAGTGCCAGAATCTCCTTCTGCTTGTGTGACATCATTAATTGTAATACTTGGAGTTCCATTATCTGGAAACTCCTCAAGAACACTAATGTCTACCCAGAAAATTCCTCCAATGTTAGCATTTGGTCTAGCAGTAATTACTGGACTCATTATTTCAGAAGCTGGGTCTGTTAATGGATTCCACCATGACATTTCAGATGGGTCTCCTATCAGAAATCCTGTTTTAGATGTACCAAAGCTATCAATCCATGAAATGTATTCATTTGTTTTCTCAGATAATGAACTAGTGTATGCAGTGTTTGTCACAAACATGGCATTATCAGGTCTTGCATTAGAAAGATATGACGAATCCCAATGTGTGAGTACCAGTTCGTAAGTAGGATCAAAGGTTTGTACTTGTGTTGCCCATGTGTTTACCTCACTGTCAGTAAGTGCTGTTCCTGTTCCAGGATTCTGTATGTGTTTAAACGTATACACATCTACTCCAAATCCAATTACAGATGAGTGATGCTGATACTGATTCATTACCAAATCCATCAGCATTGAGACATCAGCATCAGCTGGTTCAACTTGCAGGTATATCTTGAGTCCTGCAGCATCATAAGCATCTAGTAATGGCTCTAAATCATCATTAGTGCCAAATGTTACATTTGGATACGAGCCTGCAGGGGCTGGAAATGGCATGAATGTAGAGGTAGCAGATGAAGGGTCTCCATCCACAGTCCCAACTACTAGTACTCCACCAGGTACAGAGTTTGGGAATTTGGCAGACATTTGTTGTGCCACACTAGTCCAATATGCAGGATCTGATTGGTCATGGCCCCATTGAGTATAGTCACCGTATGAGGTTGAACGGAAACCTGTGACTTGGTCAATTGATGGGATATTCACATAAACGCCTGATGATGTTGAATCATTTGATGGTGTAGGATCAACAGGAGATGAGGAAACAACTGACGAATAAAATGCAATAGTATTATCAGCAGTTCCAGATTCTATTTGAGCTGTAATCTTTAGGGTTTTTGTTTGACCTATAGATAGTGATCCAACATTCCAATCCCCTGTTACTGAGTTAAACGCTCCACCAGAATCATCAGAAACATAAACAAATCCAGATTCAAAATTTCCCTGTACTAAAACACTGGCTGCAGCTATATCCCCATTGTTAGTCACATCCAAGGTAAATTCTACATTATCAAGTTCATTTACCATCACATTATCGACTTCACTTGAAAGCGATAGATCTAAAGATGTAACATGTGGTACTGAACTTGAAAAAATTTCAGTGACATCAGCTGGTACAAGTGCACCAGAATAGATTCTCAAATCATCAAGTTGTCCAGAATACATTGCCTGAGACATTGTTCCAGAAATAACCATAGGTGAATCATTAAGTATTGAAGATTGACCTAGAGTATCTTGAATAATAGTAGGGATAGTTTCTACATTATTTATGTAAATTTTTAACCCGGATGCAAGTTTACTACCATCATAAACAACCGCAACATGATTCCATTGTCCATCATTTAAAACACCATCAGAATAAACTTCTAATAATTTTGTATTTGTTAATCCCCTCATGTAAAAATGAATTCCATCACAATCAAAATCACATAGGCTTATTTTCCAACCCTGCCAGAAGGGAGACGCTTTGGAAATAACTGCAGGATGATTTGTCTCTTGAGAATTATTTACCCAAAAGGTTACAGAAAAAGGTTGATTCGACTCAAAATCAAAATTGTTTTCATTCTCCAAGACAACATATTCTCCTTCATTTACCAAAAGTGATTGTGAGGAGAATACCCCAGTGGAATACTGCTCATTTGTGCCTGAGAATACCCCATGATTGCCATTTCCACTAGAATCACGTAGAGTTCCATCAAATTGAAAATAAGCTAAGAGTGGAACAGATACTTGTGCGCTAGTTGGAATAAAATCAATTACACCTGAAAACTGGATAATTAAAAGACCAACAATAATCAAACCTAGTTTTTTGTAATGATAGTTTGATTCATGTAAATGGATTATTTGATTTTTAAATAAAGTTGTAAATGGTAAAATAAAAACAAGTATAGGATTTAATCGTGTAACAAATTGATTATTATTTATTTTTACTTTTTTTTTCATATATTTCAATTATTGGTTTACAAAAAAAACTAATAGGATTTTAGATGACAGTGGAGCTAATTTGTGCAAAAGATGTCAGGAATTCATACAAATTATTTTTAGAGAAGTTGTGAATACTTGAAAAAATAAAAAAATAATAAATTATTATGTAATTTTTGCAGTGGATTTAATTATAATGCCACTACCGGCCTGAGCAGTTAAACTATTTCCATCGCCAAGATTCAAATCTAAAGTTACATTATCCAATATTTTTAGTAAAGAGTTATTCGTAACAATTACATTTCCATCAAAAGAAATACTTTCAGGTATTGCACAATCACTATCGATCATCCAAGCTCCACTGGGTGGTGGAGATTCACATTCAACAATTAATTCTGAAAAAGAATAACCGCCTTCTACTGCACCAATATGATTAGCAGTACTTGGAATCGCATTTAATTCAATTCCTTGTTCAATGTTTGTTAATTGATAATCAGTAATGTTTCCCAAAGGCTTTGAAGAACTACAACCATCTCGTTGATCATATAACGTATGTGAAATGGCTGCAGAAATCATTTCCTTAATGTTTCTGGTTACTTCTCTAAACTCTCCTATGTCCCTATTTTTATCATCAAGAATGACACTAAAATGGTAAATTTGTTCGCTATTTCCTCCTGGTTTGGGGATTAAGTTACAATGTTGAATTGAATAATTGTCAAATGGTGAATCATTATCTACATTTTCAGAAGGGAATTGAAACCAATTCCCAGTTTGCAAATCAGTGTTTAACTCATCCACCAATAAATCAATAACAATGAGTACCTTTGGGTCAGTAGCGGTTTTGTGCTCAAACCATAAATTAGTTAGAAATCTTGCCTTTAATTCATCAGAGCTGGAATTTGGAGTTTCGGTATTTGACCAAAGCCATTGTACTCTTAGTCGAAGATTTTCTTCTATTTCATCATAAGGGAAGTTAGTGTTGTCAATCAAGGCACCACCCTCAGTCGCATTATTGCCAAAAGGATCTTCTCCTTGCAAAATCGCCTGCCATCTAAAAGAATTTGGTTCAGGAGTAATTATTTCAGTATGTAATACGGCTACATTATCACGATCAAAATATGGAGAATTGGCTGGAATTTCATCACAGTTACTGTCTCGTGTAAAGAAATTTTCATCAGGGTTATCATTTTTGAAATTTTTTATTCCCCAATGCAGATTGCCACATCCTATACCACGATCATTAGTTATTTCTGTCTCAAATCCATAAACTGATATCACACTCCCACTTGCAATAACAAAAGACAGAATTAATCCTATAATCATGAATTTATTTTTCATGATAAAAAATAGGTTAAAAATCATATAGAGATTTAGATGACATTGTTGTCTATTGGTGTCATGAGGTGTAAAAATAAAGAAGGTAACATGAAGAATTTTGTTAAAGTTACTTAAAAACTCATGTAACTAAATAAAAATACAAAAATTTAGTTTTTAATTATTAGAATAATTTATCGAGTATTATTTTATTATTATACTATTTGAGGTTATGGTATAATACCTACCTAATATTTTATTAGTAAAATAGAGTTTAGAATCTACGGCTAAAAAGACTAGAATAATATCAACTACCAATGGTACTTCGCGTATTAGTATTAGAATTCCAAATGATCTTATGTTTAAAATTAAAAAAAATGCAGAAAAAAAAGATTTGCCTGTTTCTTCAATAATTGTAAATTCGTTATATCGAACTGTAGCCTTAGATCAACAGCTCAAGGTTCTTCCAAGCGTTACAATTACACAAAATTTTTTGAGATTTAATCTAATGCAGATGAATGAAATTGATATGGAGGAGCTTGCAAAAGAGGCTCCAAAATTGATACAAAAAATGTTCACTTTTTTAGGATTGGAATATATCACAAAAAATGTTCTTGAAGAATTTTTTTCAGTAATTGGGAAAACTTGGGAATGGTATGAATTCTCTTTTGATGAAAATAATGATAGATATAGATTAGTTTTTGAAACCAAATTAGGCAAGAAATGGGCCACCTTTCTAGGATTTTTTATAAAAAATATACTAAATTCGTTGAAAATTTATTCTTTTGATGAGGAAGTTACTGAGGGAGTATTGGTTTATGTATTTAAATTGCAGACTAAAACTGAAATATTATTTAATGAAAGTCAAACTTCAATTTTAGAATAAAAATTAAATAAGATATTTGATTTTTTTCTTTTGAAAATTTTAAAAAATTGTAGATTAAGAATTATTGTTCAATTATGAATTCATAATCTTTACTTATAAAATCCCATTTTATTTTTAAAATTTCGGCATCTTGCAAAAATTTAGGTTTAGGACTATTGAGAGTTGGATCGTATTCATATTCAGGAGAAAAAATTAGTATCGGTTCTTCAAAAGTCTCCCCTCGATCTAAACTTTTGGTATAAAATACCTTAAATGGTTTAAACTCCACCCAAGTTAAATACAGAATATCATTTTTATGAACAATGTCGGGAAAGCTTCCCTCAAACAATCTCTTTTTTTCAAAAGTTTTGCCAAAATCATGACTAATTGCAAAGGACAACAAAGAATTTAGAGGAACTTCATCTCTCCAAACAAGAATAACATCATCACCCATGACCATCATTTTTGGTTCAGCAGAGCTATCTTCAGTCATACTAACATCTTTCGGTTCAGAGAAGGTTTCCCCATAATCATGGCTGTAAGAGAAAAAAACTCTATGAATTAAAGATCTATTTTCCATTGGTACTTCTTCTCTCCAAAATTTGTATTGGTATTTTTCTTCAGAATTTTCTTCTAAATCAGGAACAGTTTGAAATAAGAATACAACCCCAATACCAATAATAATTGCCGCGACGGTTATGAGAATCCATATTTTCATAATATATTATTAAGGATTTCAAAGTACATGAAACTTACTATCAAAATTCAATTTGAGTGTAATTTTCAAAAAATTATCTCGAGACTAAATTCGAAATTACTCTTTTGAACTGTGATTGATTATAATTAAGAGGAGGATTTTGAGATTATTTGCATTTTTTGCCAAGATCCAATTATAGATTCTACGACAATCATAATATATGAATAACAATTATGGGTATTAGTGAGATAACAAATGAGTCCTGAAGAAACATTAAATGAAGATGACCTTGAACTTGAAGGAATCTAGGATGAAATTTCCGATGATGAATTAACCCCTTTAAAATATGACATTTCCATCATTCCTGCAGATTACACATTACGAGTATTATACCAAATGTGGAAAGATGGGGATATAGAAATCCCTGAATTTCAACGAAGTTATGTATGGACGATAAGCCAAGCATCAAGGTTGATTGAATCATTCTTGATGGGTCTTCCTATCCCACCCGTGTTTTTTTATATTGATGAAAATCAAAAAAATTTAGTTATTGATGGAAGGCAGCGATTACAAAGCATTTTCTATTTTTTTGAAGGTTATTTTAAAGAAGCAGATACAAGAGGGAATCGAAAAGAATTTGCCTTAGAAGGAATAAATCCTTCAAGTAAGTGGTACAAGAAAAAATTTTCAGATTTTGACGACCCGGATCAAAGACAATTGAAAAACACGGTATTACGAACCGTACTGGTTAAACAAATTAATCCAAAACAAGACCATACTAGCATTTACCATATTTTTGAAAGACTAAACACAGGAGGTACAGCCCTACAAGACCAAGAAGTAAGAAATTGTGTTTTTGGTGGAAAATTAAATGATTTACTTTCAAAATTAAACGATTATGAAAACTGGCGATTCCTACTTGGGAAAAATGGGAAAGATCCTAGACAAAAAGATGTTCAATTAATTCTTAGATACATGGCCTTGTTTCACGATCTTGAAATATACAAAAGACCAATGAAAGATTTTCTTTCCAAATTTATGGATAAAAATACTAACCCGCCTATTTCTTTTATCGAAGCAGAACAAAATAGATTTCAAAAAGTATGTGATTTGATAGTGAGTCATTTAGGGAAGGATCGACCTCTCAATCCAAAAGGACCTCTAAATCCTTCAGTAGTAGATTCGGTAATGATTGCTTTTGCTAAACATCTGGATTCATGTCCTTCTGATATATCCTCAAGAGTAGAACGATTGAGATCCAATCCGGAATTTCAAAAATTAATCAGCAAAGCAACTACTGATCAATCCACTGTCAATAATCGCTTAAAGTTAGCCGAGCGAGAATTATTTGGGTGAATAATTGACGTTATCAGATATTGAAAATGACTTAACAACTTGTATTTATCATCTAAATTCTACAAAAACAAAGGGAACCTTGATTGAATCTTTTCTTACTCAATTTCTTTTGGTAAGAATATGTGGTCAATACGAAAAAGAAATTGAACGAATAGTTAATGAAAGATCCCAAAAATTTGGAGATACTGATCTTGCATACTTTGTTAAAAATACTTTTCAATCACATCAACATCTCAAACTTGACGATATACGGGGTAAGATTTTAAAAAAATTTAACGAAAACATGTCCATTGAATTTGATTCTATGATAAAAAACACAGAGCCTGAAATTAGATACAGGAACATTGTTACAAACAGAGATGCTGGGGCTCATGGTGGTACTGTGAATATGACTTTTGATGAACTTATTTTATCACATAATCAAGCCAAAAAAGTTTTAGAAGCACTTTCTGATGTTCTCAAATAATCTTTTAAAATTAATATGAGTTTGGACAGAAGTGCTATGTCAGAAGTTATCTTGTAAATGTTTTATCAAAATACGTTTATCCTATTTTATATTATAAATTAATATTTTTTAAAATAATTTAATTAAAAATATGAAAGCAGGTGTAAATAAATAAAATACTAAGAACAACACAAGATAAAATTAGAAAAATAATTATTTTCTAGGGAAATGAGCCTGTTATAGTATCTTTTCGGAGTTGTAGGTACAAAAATTATTTAATTAACATGTAAATCATGTTTTGAATAAAATAAATCAGGCAATTTATCATTAATTAATTAAATTAAAAGGTAAATCAATTACAATTACCCGAAAAAATAGCTTAAGCAACTATTCTAAAACTTAAAAACATAAATTTATTGTCAAAAATAAGTAAATTGTACTTTATTAAATCAATTAACTATCTATTATTGGTAAATTATTAAAAAATAGAAATAAAAACAAAGTGAAAAGCTATTCTAACAGTAATTTTGGGAAATAAATTAAATATTTTAATTAAAAATTGATTTTTTGACGTTTATTATAGTGATGACACATACTTGAATGACTATAATATTATGAAATTAACTTTATTATGATAAGTTTTATCTATCTTTCTTTTTAATTAATTAAAAAGATAGAGTATTTCTTAAAAAACAATTCTTTTTTTTTAAAATAGATAATAAGAAAGAGTAATTGTTGGAAATAAGACACAGGTTTTATGTTATAATGGATAAATGATGTTCATTTTAGGCATGATCTCGTTAGTATTTTTTTATAAAAAAATACCATTAGTATTTTTAGAATAGATCTTTCTTTTTAATTAATTAAATAGATTTTATTTTTATAGATAGATTATATCCCATATTTTTATTTTTTAATTAAAAAGAAAGACATGCCTATAATTTAAGAATGAAATAGTGCAAAATCTCAACACCCAACTATCTACACTTTTAGATGGCGCGGGGAGGGGGATTTGAACCCCCGTGTCCTTGCGGACATAGGATTAGCAATCCTACGCCCTACCAGGCTAGGCGATCCCCGCACAAAGAGGTCTTGAATTGATCTGTAAATAAGTCAAACTTTGTTTGGTATTATTTTGGAAAATTCTAGTCGATTATGATCTATTTTGCCTTATTGGAGCATTTTTGCGAGATAGAGTAAACCTAACTGGAAAGACAATTTGTTTTTAGAATTTAAAGGGTAGTTTTTGAAAACAAAAAGAAAAGAAAATTAATCTCTGTTTGTTCTAAGTTTTACTAGATACATTCCTGCGCCTGCAATACCTGCAACTGCGGGAATTATCCATACTGCACTTGATGCTAATCCACCAATCACTAGTGCTGATGAATCAATCGACAATAGATCTCCTGCTACTGAAGGAGCTGGACATTCATCGATTTCATGTTGGGTTAAGGTTACGGTTAAACCCGCTGGATAAAGAGTATCATCATCTACCTTATTTTGAATTGTTGCAACATGTGGTCCTGCACTAAAACAGAATTCACCTTGGCTTATTTGATCGCCACCAATCTCTACTTCTGGTGTTGTACCTAAGCTAACTCCACCATCAAAGACTTCATAAAAGTCTCCGGTAAGGCAACAATCTTCAACAGTCATCCAACAAGATCCTGTACCACAGTCAAACTCTAACTCAGTTTCATCTCCTAGTTCACAGTCTTCATCTTGAAAATAACAAACCATATCAGCTGGACTATCAAAATCCAAAGCTACTGATGCAGTGAGTGGATCATAGTTTAATCCTGATGCAGTGTCAATTGCAAGACCTGGAGTCTGCGCAAATGCTGGACTAGTCAAACCTGCAACAAGAGCAAATGCTAAAGCTCCTGCGAGCAGTTTTTGAGTATTATTAAAAGTCATTGATTTTTATTAAAAAAATTGTATTAATAGTATTATGTGGATAAGACCTAGACTTTCTGTTCCATAACATGGAAATTAGCCTTGATTTGCTTTAAAATGGAGAATTCAATCATCACCAAATTGGCTGTAATTATTCACAATATCATCAATAGGTGTTCGTTTTCCACCCACAGTTTTTAGATCTACTGTAACTTGTTT
>JAOTVS010000036.1 GCA_029863275.1 Candidatus Nitrosopumilus sp. | reverse complement strand
TGTCTAGTTTTGAAAGTGTAGGAAGTAGGGCAAATACAAAATAAATAATTCCACCAATCCAAATTGCTGCAACTAAATTATGTACATAATCTAAAGCAATAGCTGCCATCTCTCCGCTAGCACTACCATGGCCTATCATAGTTGTAGTCCCAATTAGGGCAAGAGATACCAAAAGTATTGGAATTTGATTTTTTTTTGTAGTGGATTTTTTTCTATCCATCCAAAACCAAATTACCAAAAGAATAATGGTAATTATCATTCTAATTAGCCATGATGTCCCAAATGTTGTTTGTATTGCATCAAACACCGAAGCCTCTAATCGCAAGGTTTGCACTGCCAGCATGGCAATATTTGATGCAAATACTGTCATTAATCCAATACCAGTTAAGGTCATAAATTTTCCATGATGAACAGAATTTATTCTTTCAATATCTTTTCGAATCAGATTTTTATTTTGAGTTCCCCAAATTAGCATAGAAGCAATAACTGATCCTAAAACAATAGTTTGTCCTACAAGTCCTGGAAATCTAGCAGCAGCTTCTGGAAAAAATAATATTTCATAGATTGATTTTTCTGCATCACTCGGAATATCAATGGTGACATCTCCTACACCAAAAATAAATGCGTCACCAACTAAATGACCGTCAACTTTTGAAAGGACTTTACTTGTTACCGTGTATACTCCACCTTCAAGCGGAGGAGTAGTCACAATTAGAGAATTTTCTCCTAGGTAATATTTGGAATCTCTATTATCGATTTGAACACCATTATTATCAAAAACTTTCAGAGCACTAAAATCTAATTCCAATGGTTCTGAATAAATTACTGTGATTTCAGTTATCCCAACTGGAGCATTTACCGCCGAACTTGGGCTAGTTTCTTCTGTAAACGGATGTGCTAAAGCAGAGGGTATTGAAATTGATAAAATCAACAAAGAAAAAATCAAGAGTTTTTTCATTTAATCTTCAGATTATTCCTGATAATTTAAACAGTTTTCATTTAGTTTGAGATTTGTACCAATTCACGTAAAGATAATAACACATCATTATAGAATTATAGACATGAAGGTCGCTACTTTGAGTATTTTTGCACTGTTGGTTTTTGCAGGATTAGTTTCACAAGCTTTTGCTCATACTACAGTAGAAGTGGAACAATACGAGATTGAAGTGGGTTGGGGAATAGAACCACCAGTTGTAGGATTTAGAAATGATTTTGTTTTTGCAATTAGTGAGCAGGGAGAGACAGCGGGGTTGAAGGTTGGAATAAAAAATGCCTTCAAAAACCTTGAAGCCACTGCAAAATTTGGAGGTATAACTAAAGTTTTGGATATAGATTCAGATCCAAGACCAGGGCACTACCTTTCTAAGGTAATCCCAACTAAAACAGGCTCAATTTCAATTCATCTAAAAGGAGAAATTAATGGAATTCCTATAGATGTGGATATTCCAGTTGAAGATGTAGAATCTTCTGCAATATTGGACTTTCCACCAATAGCTGGTTCATCATCTGATCAAGACGTTACCGCTTTGAAAAGTGCCGTAAAATCTTTACAAGCAGATGTTAATGAAATGAAATCAGGTCAAGGAATTGAAGTATCATCTGATGGTGCTGCGTACGACTATGCAATTCTAGGATTATCAATTGCTGCTGCTGCAATAATCTTAGCAGTAGTTGCTTTAATAAAAAGAAAATAGAGAGAGTAGAATCCTAATATCTTGGAATTACTCTAGATTTGGCAGTTACTGCTACTATACTTATGATTGCAACAGATAGTATCATCATTGCGACAGTTCCAAATTCAGGAACAACTTTAGCAGTTGCTACTGAACCCGTAGGACCAGTCCAATCTTTTTCATTACCTGGAGCTCCAATTCCTAAAGAAACTATTTCAATGTCAATTGGATTTTGATCAGATCCAACAGCATCAACCATGTGACTTGCTGTCATTTCCATGGCATGTGCAGTTTCTTGTAAGATTACTTTACCATTTTGTTTTGCAGTAATTTCATAGTTGACATGTAATTCACTGAATTCAAGGTCAACTTGAGTCCCACCTTTAACGGCAGCGTCAGAAATTACTACCATTAATTCTCCTCCTTTGTTTTCCATTTCTCCTTCAGCACCTGCTTCCTGAACAGTTACAATTCCTTCCATCCATGGATGTACCATGCAAAAGTAAGGATATTCACCTGGGTCGTAACCGTCAAATTTGACAGAAAATGTAGTTCCTGCCATAAATAGACTGCTGTCAAAATGACCCGATGGTCCATCTGCGGCACTTCCTGATGTTACAGTATGTGCAGCGGAATCATCGTTTGACCATGTTACTTCACCGCCAACATCGATTGTTACTTCATAAGGAATGTAACATTCGTTTGTGGTTTCACATCCTGGAACGGAAGTTCCTTGTGGAGTGCTAACACTGGCAGTTGCATGATCTGCAAATGCTGGACTTGTAGTCATACTGACTACAATAGCAAATAGTACGAAAAAGGAGCCTATAGCTATAGTCTTCATTAATAGAAACTATTGATGGGATCCATAAAAACCTCTCTGGGATTTTCAGAACCAAAATCTATTGTTTTCTAAACTGGTACAATTTTAGAATTCCAAAAGCCGGTAGTCCAGCATACATTCCAATATTTAGCAAAATTAAAGAAATACCATAACCTAACATCTCCTGTTCTGAGTCAATATCGACATGATTGAGAAAAGAAAGTGATGTTAACAATGGAGTTAATGTTACTTTCATACTTTCTTTGAGAATAGGATGCTGTCTTTCCAAGTCTGCAACTGTAGGTGAGAATGAATAATACAATTCATTAAATGCATTCATAAATGAATCACCGGATTTTGTTTGGAGAATTGTATTATCTCTTAATTCTCTTAGTTGTTGAACTTGGGGTGCTAATTCTGAACCATAGGTTGCAGTTGCAATTAGACATCCGCCGCCATTATCATTTACTGGGGGTGGAGTATCAGGTTGTGCACTGGCTTCGCCAACCATAATATAAAATGAAACTTTTTCAAGTGGAATTGGTTGAAATAAAATCCCTTCAATTTCAAATTCTAAATTATACATCCCGTCATCTTGAAATTCATATTTCAAATTATCCAATGATCCCTTTGATGTATGACTTAGTTGTGTGGGTCCCCAAATAGTTTCACCCTCTTTTGAAACTGAAAATCTCCAATCGATGTGCTCTTGTATTTTCTGTGTTTGAGGATTAATAAAATCAGTTTTCAATGTAGTTAATTGACCAGGGATAATTTCATCATATGATAATTTTACATCTAATGTTCCCTTTTCTGTAGGCAAAGTCTGTGAATTTGTTTGAGCAAAAGCAGGGGTCATTATAACAAAAATTAACAATAATGCCACTAGAAATTTCATATGATCTCTTTTTGACAACCATAAATAAAAATTACACTTAAAATCATCTCAAGAAATTTACTTGAGAATTCTATGCCATCTTTAAATATGGAATTCTCGCAAGACAATTATTGTCAAATAATTTTTCATTAATTTTAGCTATAGCTGGAATCCTTACAATTTCAGCATTTACTCCAGATGCATTTGGACACGGATTGGGAGGAGATCAAGCCGAACCACTTACTTTTGGAGACATGGAGGTAACAGTTCGTACTGAATTGACTCCATCTGATATTACCGTAGGTAACATTGATGACATTAACATGAAAATTCGTTTCTTTGATACATTAACAGATATCACTCTTGAAAAAGTAACCTATCGATTAGAGATATGGCAAGCAGGAGAACTTTTAGCTAGAAATTTGTTTTATGATTTGGATGGAGAATTAAATGTACAAATTAAACCCAAAGAAGGTTGCAACGCTATAGATTTATGGAGATGCACCATTTATGGTGGATCTGAACATGTTAGTGCCCCCGGTGCCCTATTTGTACAAGGTGAAGGTAGACCATCAATAACTGGTCCAATTTTTGTGCAAGGGGGACTATACAACATTCGAGTAGATATTGAGGGTGCAACAAGTCCTAGAACTGTTTTGGCTACTTTGCTTAGTTATGATACTTTTGTAAGCATTGCACAAGAACAAAACTTTCTTATTCAAACAGCAAATGCAGAAGAAATTCCAGTAATTGTAAAGACCTACTATGATGAGGTTGAAAATTTCCAATTTGATTCTTCAGATAATTCAATTTATTTTGACATGCCGTTTGATTGGAGTCCAGACTATGTTGATTTGGTACAAGTAGTACATGAAGAGGTTAGAGTTCCAAAAGACTTTGCACCATATGCAGAAGGTAAACAGTTCAAAGGGTACGTCAATGGAATTGAAATTGATCAACGGGCTCTTCTAAATGATCCCTATTCATTTGAGGATACAAACATTATACATTTTCTAATTACCAATAAGGATTTAAAAAAGATCAACGAAAGCTTAGGATCTGAAAACCAAAATAGCGATATTATGAAATTAAAGCTTGTCCCACAAAGTGAAGTGTCAAAAACATCCACTGAATTTTACCTAGTTGATACCAAAACTGGTGAAAAAGTTCCAACTACTGTTAACATTGCGTGGGATGGAAGATATGGTGCCACAGATGAAATTCCCTTTGAAATAACTTTCTTTGATGAAAATCGAGATCTCATAAAGGATGTAAAATATGCATATTCCCTAATTGATGCAAATAATATAGAAATCGAGAGAAACTCTGGAAGTGATCCTAATAATCCTGGAATTGTTGCAATAGAAGGAATTGACATTCCAAAAATTTATGTTGAATCAGAAGGCCAATACAGACTTGATATTCTGGTGTATGGAACAGGACTAAGTTATAATCCAAAATATGCAGGAATTGGCTCAGCAATAATTGAAATTGGTCCCAGTCTACCTAAAGATTCTACTTTACCACCATTGGTTGTAGATCCAATGATTCCTGACACAACTACGATTCCAGAGTGGATTAAAAATAATGCTGGATGGTGGGCAAATGGTGACATTGATGACAACTCGTTTGTTCAAGGAATTCAATGGCTCATAAAAGAAAGAATAATGAAGATTCCACCCACTACTCAGGGTATTGGGGCAGGCGGAAATGAAATTCCAGAGTGGATTAAAAATAATGCTGGATGGTGGGCAAATGGTGACATTGATGACAACTCGTTTGTTCAAGGAATTCAATGGCTCATAAAAGAAGGAATAATGAAGATAAAGTCATAGGTTTTTTAATAAATTCTGTGTAGTGAAGATAATGAAAGACATCAACGATATTATGCCCAAGATCCCCAACATGAAATGGGGAGCCTTGATGAACAAAGCACCAACTAATGACAAAGTAAAGGAAATGGATAAAATTTTTCCAGACAATGGAAAATGGCATACAATCTTTGAAGAAAAAGATAATGTTACTATTGACGGAAAACTAGTATGGAAAAAAAATCCAAACAAATGGACTTGAGAATAATTTAATCTAGATTTTTAAATAGACAGTAAATGCATCTAAAATACTCTTGGAAAAAAAATTCTATATCCTTGTAATCTTGTTGTCATTTTCAATTTTAACTCCATTAATCCTTGATGTTGACGGTCATGGGTTTGGGGCTGAAACATTTCCTCCAGTTGATTTGAATGGAAAATTAGTAACCTTGGAGATATCATCATCAACAAATGATCAAAACAAAATTGATGATCAACAAATTTCCATTTCTTTAATAGATTTTAATTCAAAGGTAACTTTACGAGATGTTACATTTCTAATTAAAGCTGAACATGGAAATCAATTTTTATTTGAAAAAGAATTTCAGGCAGATAATGGGTTTATCGTTTTTAATTTTATTTCAGAGGAAAATAATTCAATTCAAATTGAAGAGGAGGAAAAAGGAAATTTTTTTGGCTCATTACTTGGCCTTGATTCAAGGCTAATTGCAGTAAAAGGACCTAAACTAAGTGAAGGTGGATTGTACAAATTTGATATTAGTATTATTACTGCTGATGGATACTCAAAGAAACTAGACGAACCTCTTTTTTTCAAATCAGGAATTTCAATTGCACAAACTAAAAATCACGAAATTGATGATCCAAATTTCGGAAAACAAATCATTCAAACCATCACATATTATGATGAATTGAATAATTTCAAATACAATTCAAATTCAAGAGAAATTTCTTTTTCAATGCCATTTGATTGGAGTTTTGATAACATTAATCAAACATCAGTAGTTCATGAGGAAATAGCTATCTCCAAATCATTTGGAGATTTACTAGTTTCTGGATTTTCAATACATATCAATAATGTAAAACTTTCTGACAGTATTGTAACTATTGATGATTTTTTTTCTGATAAACGGATAATCCACTTTATTATCAATCAAAATGAATTATGGAATGTTTACAATCAAACTGAAACCCAGGATAGAATGGATTTTCTTGTCAAACCAAACTCAGAGCAAATTCAACTAAGCTCTGTAACTGAAAACGGACAATTCCGAGTGATTACGTCATCTGATCCTGAAAACTTGAAATCAGATTCTAAAGCTAAAATTAATTTTAACATAATGGATATTTTTCTTAAAAACCGACCTATCGCAGCAACATACGATTTTTCAATGAATACAAATGGAAAAACTATTCACCAACAAAGTGGTACTAGCACAGATTTTAAAGATCAATACAATACTATAGAGATTACAATTCCTAGTGATGTTTCTGGAATTGCTTATCTTAATTTCGAAAATATAGATGGAAATAACCTAGCAAGAATTTCAATACCAGTAGTTATCGACAGAATTGGAATTCAAAATAATGAAATATCTATTCCTGAATGGATTCGAAACAATGCTGCTTGGTGGGCAGACGGACAAATTGATGATAAAACATTCACTCAAGGTATTGAATATTTAATTAAAAATGATATTGTACTAATCCCAAAAACACAACAGGAAACTTCTGTTACACAGGAAATTCCTGGATGGATAAAAAATAATGCAGCTTGGTGGGCAGACGGTCAAATTGATGACGTAACATTTGTTCAAGGATTACAGTATTTAATTCAAAATGGAATTCTACTTGTCTAATCTAAATTCGGAGAATCATGGTCCTGGTGCACTACGAGGTAAAATTATTTCAACATCTGATGTTTGTGATAGTCTTAAGTAAAATCTAAAACTCTTTTTTTATTTATTTCATCAAGATTTTACTTGAAAATTTATTTGCTGCAAATACTCCCACAATCCCCATTATAATGGCAGGAATAATTGTTAACTGGAGCACTTGTGGTAATATCTCAAAATATGTGTGTAAAATCATACTAGGTGATACTAGCTTTCCAAGCAAAACCTCGTTGTAGGTATACATCACATATGGAAAGTATACCATGTAAAAAACTGAGCCTAAAATTCCTCCTGCGCATAAAGAAAATCGTTTTGATTTTCCAAATGACAAAATCAGATCTGATATTACAAATGGAATTAAATTTAGAGAATAAAATAGAGCAGCTTCCAGCAAAGAAAAGTTAGGACTAATTGCAGTTAAACCATAAATTAGTAGAAATAATCCTCCTAAAATTGTAACAATTCCTGGTTTGAAATTTGAGATTCTTGAGGCAGTTAAAGAACAAAATGAAATCAAAAATGGATACAAAGTAGTTGCCACTATAAATGCCATCAATGGATCTGGATTGAGTTGAAAATAGTCTGTATTTGAAAATGGCAATGACAATGAAGAAATTATTCCAGAACCGGCCAACCAAACTGGAAGTATTCCTAAAATTAACAAATACGGTGATAGAGCAATGTTAGAAGATTTCAATTTTAAAAATCTTGAAATACCAAACATCCCACCCATACTACAAAAAAGCATTCCAGTAATCAAAGTAAGATGAGGTGGACTGAGTAATCCATCCAAACCAAAATTTAAATGCCAAATAAAATCAAATGGGCCAGCACCTATCAACAATGTAATACCTAAAAATTTTATTCGAAGTGGAAGAGAAAATATATTTTTAAAATTTTGTAAATTCCGATAACCAAAAAAAGATATTGCTACCCCAATTAATGAAATGGCAACACCTGAATACATCACTGCATGTGGAGTTGAAAAAAATGTTTCTGGTTTGTTTAGCAAATGATTCGTAATATCCCAACTTCCCCCTACGGTAACTTGTAAAATGCCAAAACTTACAAGCACACTTCCTAGCAAGAAAATTTTTTGAGAGTAATTTTCTATTGGATTTTCACTTTGGTTTTTCTGTTTTATTTCCATTTTGTTTTTAATAATTTACATGCAAAATATTAGGGATTTACATTTACTGTATAAACCAGGACATGTTCTCCCTGATGATCAAGTTGACCACTTTGTGGGAAATGGGATGATGAACTAGTATGTGGAATATTAATTGCCTTCAAATACACTGCAAATACTCCAGCCTCTTCAGGTGTAATTTGAAGGTCCATCACATATTTTATTCCAGGATAAACTGGTCTGTTCATAGCCTCAATTGATGGATATTGAGCAAGAACTGATTCTAACCCTCCACTATAATTGGCACCAATCTTGTCTTCATAATTAATGTAATTTGGTGAATTTGAGAAGTCATAACTTACAATCTTTACATTATTTTCAATATTTTGTACTGTTGGAAAGGCTGCTGAAACAATGTGAATGTCTCCATAATCTCCAATATTTTCAGAAATTGTACTTAGGATAAAAGATTGTCCCAAATCAATCTCTATTTTTGATAACTCTACCTCCAAATATGGAATTGGCACCAATTGTTCTTGTGCAAGAAATTTTTCAGGTAAAACTAAAACAGTCAAGGCAAAGTATGCAGATAATGAAATTACCATTATTCCAATAACAATTAATTTTTTCAATTGAAATAATGAGGATTTTCACTGGATAAAAACAATAATCTTATTATACAATTTTCCGTCAATTTTATCATCTAATGTTTCCAATAAGAGATGAAAATCCTAATCCTCAAGGGTTCAAACCCCTAGTTACTTATGCATTAATTATTACCAACGTAATCGTATTTTTCGTCGAAGTATTTGCAACAGGACAGATAATTGATTTTACCAATGAAAACGCATTTACGTTATTTTACAATTGGGGTGCAGTTCCCAATTGCATTACAGGTGCAACTGCATCAAACATTGACTTTGGTTCAGGACCAGAAATAATTCAATGTCCAAATCAACCATACATTTCTCTTCTGAGCTCTATATTTTTGCATGGTGGTGCTATGCATCTTGGTGGTAACATGTTGTTTTTGTGGATATTTGGAGACAACATTGAGCAAAAATTTGGCAAAATAAAATTTCTTGGAATTTATTTAGCATGGGGAATTCTAGCAGGTTTGATTCATGTGATGGGAGAAACTAGTAGTGCAATTCCTGCAGTTGGAGCATCGGGTGCAATATCTGGAGTGTTGGGCGCTTATTTGGTGATTTTTCCAAAGGCAAGAATTCAGACATTTTTGATGTTAGGATTCTTTTGGAGAATGATGCACATTCAGGCAAGATGGTTCTTGCCATTTTGGTTCGTCTTTCAAAACTTACTTCCATTTTTCATTGGAGGATTTGGTGTAGCCGGTGGTGGCGTAGCATATCTTGCTCATATTGGAGGATTTATTGTTGGGCTTGCCTCAGGTTATCTATACAAGAAAACCCATAGCTCTGAATTTACCTATGGTACTCGTTACGGGTATAGACCGGATTACTAGCTCTAAAGAATAAATCAATGAGATTTTTTAGAATAATCATGCCTTTGATAACAGTATCAATGTATCCTGGAAGATCTCAAGAACAAAAAGACCAATACGCCAAGGCAATTACAAAATCAGCAGTTGAAATTCTAAAAACAAAAGAGAATCATGTAATTGTAGTCTTTGAAGATAATCCAAAAGAAAACTGGTTTTTGGCAGGAAACCAACTTTAATTATTTTTTTAAATAAAAAGTACTGAAATATTCGGCTTTCAGCATAAGAAATGCACATACACAAGTTTATCGGATGTTAATTCTAAGACTGCCTTCATAATAACAAAAATGGTACATTAGCTAATTGTACCAAACTAAAAATTATACATAATAAAAGACTTAGAGCCCTTGGGTACCTATTGCATCTTCATTGTTGTGAATTTTGTCAATGTGTTTTGATAGTTGCTTGTTATCCTCAAAGATGGATTGACAGTAAGGACATTTACTTTCTTGTGACATAATCATAATTGTCATTTGAACTATTTATTACTAGTCCCTTTGAATCTATTGATTTCCCTATACTTTTATTCTCAAGAGTAGCTTTAATTTTTATGAAAATAGCAGTCGTCCAATTTAAGGCATCTACAAACAAAGAATCAAATTTAAAAAAAATAACTGATCTCATTTCAAAAGCATCAAAAAACATGGCAAAACTTGTCGCATTCCCAGAATTTATGATGTTTTACACAGATTCCTCTCAAACATCAAGGGAGTTAGCAAGTTTAGCTGAAACAATCAAGGGCAATTTTGTAACTACAATCGCAAAAACAGCAAAAAAAAATCGCATTGAAGTCATAGGTTCATTTTATGAAAAAAGTTCCAGAAAAGACCGTGTCTATGATACATCATTTGTAATTGACAATTCAGGCAAGGTAATCTCAACTTATAGAAAAATTCATCTCTATGATGCACTAGGGTTCAAAGAATCAGATAAAATGATATCCGGATCAAAAATTACTCTACCAGTAAAAACATCCATTGGAAAAGTAGGGATGATGATTTGTTATGATCTGAGGTTTCCTGAAATGTCACGGTCTCTTGCAGCTTCTGGTTCTGAGATTTTAGTTGCACCATCTGCATGGGTGAAAGGTGACATGAAAGAAGAACATTGGATAACAATAAACAAGACTCGTGCAATTGAGAATGGTTGTTATGTTATAGCTCCTGATCAAGTAGGTAACATTTACTGTGGACGAAGTCTAGTAGTTGATCCGTATGGAAAAATTTTACTTGATATGAAAAAGAGACAAGGCATAAGTTACATTGAAATTGATTTGCAAAAAATAAAACAGATTCGTAAATTATTACCTCTACTTAAAAACAGAAGAACAGATGTTTACGCTAATTGGAAGGCTTAGGTTTTCTAGTTTTACAATTAAAGTTTGAGCACTGTCTAGTCCATTTTTGTTTTCTTGAAAATCGAAAAATAATCATTGGCCATTTACATTCATCACATGTTGCTTTAATGGCTCGAAGCTTGGCTTTTTGCCAAAGCGGAGAGGATGCCTTACATCCACCATAAAAATTTGAACAACCCATGAATCGTTTTCTCGTGGTCCTTGATCGAATAACCATTAACTGACCTAGTTTGCACTCCGGACAGGACACCAGACCCTTCTTTGGAGAATTTGTTCCTAAAATAACATACTTTTTTTCTTTGGAAGACCAGGAAAGAAATCCATTACTATCAAAGTATTGTGCGATCTCTTTTTTGAAGATAGAAACTTTAGATTTTGTATACTTTACAGTATGTCTATTCTTATCCTTTATTTGGATAGTTTGGAGTTGTGTTTTCTTTCGAGGCATTTTCTTTTACTGATTTTACTAAAACTATTTTTATAGGGAATATTGTCAGTCTTGTTAGTGGAAAAGGTTTGTGTTCTTGGTGCTGGTAGCACCAAATATGGAAAATTATCCGATAGCCTAGCCGATATTACCGTTCAGGCATCAGTTTCAGCCATAGATAGTGCAGGAATTGAACCAAAAGATATCAAAGCGTCCTATATTTCAAATGTTTTTGGAGTTGCAGACAAGCAGGTACATATCGGACCTGTCTTAATGAGCAGATTGGGAATTCCAGATAAACCTTCATTGACAATAGAATCTGCATGTGGAAGTGGTTCTGTTTCTTTTAGAGAGGCTTATGCTAATATCGCAGCAGGATTTTATGACTGTTTAATTGCAACCGGTGTTGAAAAAGTAACTCATACAGGAACTGAATGGACTACAACTTACTTTGCATATTGTTCTGATTTTTTCTATGAAGGACAAGCTGGCGCATCATTTCCAGGACTATTTGCATCAATGGCGCGAGCTTACTTGACAGAGTTTGATGCAACTGAAGAAGACTTTGCAAAAGTTGCAGTAAAGAATCATGATAACGGTTGTTTAAATCCTAAAGCTCACATGCAAAAGAAAATTACGATTGACGATGTAATGAAATCTCCAGTAGTTGCAAGTCCTCTAAAACTTTATGATTGCTGTCCTTTTTCTGATGGTGCAAGCTCTGTTATTCTTTGCTCTGAAAAATTTGCAAAAGAACATGGTGGTGATTATATTGAAGTAATTGGTTCAGGTAGAGGTGGATCAGCAGCAGCACTACAAGGGCGTGAACACTTGACAACTATTCCAAGTACAAAGATTGCATCTGAAGCAGCATACAAGATGGCAGGATTAACTGCAAAGGATATTGATTTTGCAGAAGTACATGATTGTTTTACAATTGCAGAGGTTGTCGATACTGAAGACTTGGGATTCTTTGAGAAAGGAAAAGGGGTACAAGCAGTGCGTGAGGATAGGACAAAATTAAATTCTGATATTTCAATTAATCCATCAGGAGGTCTTAAATCAAAAGGACATCCAATTGGGGCTACTGGTATTGGTCAGGTAGTAGAAGTATTTGATCAACTAACTGGAAATGCTGGTGCAAGAACAGTCAAAGATGCAAAAGTTGGGCTAACTCATAACTTTGGGGCAACTGGAGCAAGTTGTGCTGTTCATATATTCCAGAGTGTGTAAAATGTCCGTTGAAGAACAAGTTATTGAAAATGCTAAACAAGGTAAACTCCTAACTCACAAATGTACTAACTGTGGTTTTCTTCATTTATCAACAGCCTATTATTGTCTAAAATGCGGAAGTAAGGGATTTGAAAATGTTCTTTTACCGGGTACAGGCACAATTGCCACCTACACAATAATTACAGTCGCTCCTGCTGGCTTTGAAAAATTTACTCCATATGCCTTTGTTGTAATGCTTTTGGATAACGAAAAATTAAGAATTTCAGGATTTATGGCAGGTATCTCCACTCCTGCGGATCTCCCAGTTGGGACCAAAGCCAAAATTACTGGGTTTGATGAGAGGGGAATCATCATTGAAAAGCAGTAAAATAATTTAGTGTAATTATAAAAAAAAATCATAACTGATTCTTAATTATTTTGCATTTCTTACCACCTTCATGTCAGTAGAAGTAACATGTGGAAAATGTGGTGAAAAAATAACCACCATGAAAATGCTCAAAGCTCTCAAAGATGTAATGAATCATTATAGTGGAAAATGTCCTTCTTGTGGACAACGATTATCGACTTCAGAATTTTCCCTCGATGTTCAAGAAAAATGATCTAATTTTTAAAAAAATGATCCTTCTTGATCCAAAAGTGATCTAAATTTATTTGAAAATGATCTAATTTTTAAAAAAATGATCCTTCTTGATCCAAAAGTGATCTAAATTTATTTGAAAATGATCTAATTTTTAAAAAAATGATCCTTCTTGATCCAAAAGTGATCTAAATTTATTTGAAA
>JAOTVS010000091.1 GCA_029863275.1 Candidatus Nitrosopumilus sp. | reverse complement strand
ATCGAAAAATTAGAACTTTTTTGGATTGGAAAGTTTTTTCTCCTGAATACACACGAGATATGTCTAGATTATTTGAAGTACGAAATGCCCTTAATCATAGTGTATCCCTTGATGGTGTAAATTACAATTCAAACAAGGTGGTTTTATTATCTTCTCAAACAGGTTTTAAAAAATTCAAATTGGATTTTGAAAGATCTTGGAAGAAATTACTGCAAACCTATGAAGAACAACAAAAGCCTGTTTATTTACAATTGGACAAATTTTTGAAGAAAATGTCAAACTGATCTAAATCTCTATTTTCAAATAGAAATAAGCATGTTCCCATCGGGCTTGTTAAATTGGTTAACACCCCTACTTTTATCGATATAGAAAACTCAATTTTTTTAAAATTTTTCTTAAGACCTGTTGAATAGATTTCTAAATTTATTTGATGGAATGAAAATTAATTCAAAAAAGGTTCAAGCACAACCAGATTTCAAAAAAAATTTGAAGTTATTTCTTGATAAGGAAGGTTGTCAAAAATTAGCAAATCAGCTAATGGACAGTTAAATGAAATTGTAGGTTTAGTGTGATTATTGTTTGGACTTAAAAAGAAAAAACCGATAGGCACTATGCTAATGCACGCTTATAGAGGATCCAATGAAATTACAAGTGACGAGATAGGTGGATGGAGATGTCTTGACAAGGACGATGTTGACGTAGGTGGCGTGGTAGGTTCCGATAAAGACGAAGCCCTCACAAATTACATAAATTGTGCAATTGGAGCATGTGTTTTTGAACGTCCTGTCTGTACACTGGTCAGAGGCAACATTCGTCTGGATGTTTCTGAGTTTGTCATTTTTGTAAGAATGAAGGATAATGGTCCATTAATCGGTTTAAACATAAGTGACAAAGGTCCAGAAAACATTGAAGAGTTAGTAGTCATTGGTCTTAAACTGTTTTATCATGGCAAATCCGAAGCTGCAATCATCTGTTTTGACAAAGTACTAGGAATGGATTCGGAAAATGTTGGTGCATTAAACAATAAGGGCATAGCACTTGATGAACTTGGGAGATATGATGAGGCAATATCATATTATTACAAGGCATTAGAGATTGAACCTAAAAATGTTCATGTATTGAATAGCTTATCTGGTGCATTTTTTGGACATGGTCTTTACGAAAAATCTCTAAAATATTCCAAAATGGTTTTAGATATCGAATCTAAAAATACTATAGCAATAAATGGAAAAGGTTTAGCACTTGATGAACTTGGTAGACACGATGAGGCATTAGAGAATTTTGATAAAATTCTAGAAATTGATCCGAAAAATTTCGTGTCAATAATAGGTAAAGGACGCACTCTTGAGAATCTAAAGAAATACGAAGATGCATTAACATGCTTTGACAAAGCTCTAGAGGTTTATCCAAAAGATGATTCTGCACTAACCAATAAGAAGCGTGTACTTGAAAAAATTGGAAAACAAGAATAACAAGAAAATTCTCAGTACTATTATGGATGGATTAAAAGTAAATAATTTTGTTATTTTCACTCCTATCTGCTTCCTTTTTGAGTCCCAATTTGATGGGTGAGTGCATGTGGACCCATTTTAATTCCTAAAATAGTATCTAGATCCAAACTGGTTCATAATTTGAAAATATTTTTTGCATATCTAAAATAAGCTAAAAAGACAAATAATTATCTGGCTAGCTTAACTATTTTAAAATCTTATAAAATGATATACCAATTATGAAAGAAAGTTCAATTGAGGAAAGGATTCTTGATCCATCAATTTGTGACTATTTCTTTAAGGAAGAGACCTTTTTGGGACCCTGGATAGTTGAAGACAAAGAAAATAGTAAAGACAAAAAATTAGGTGGGATTGTTATTACATCCTTTGGAGCATCTGGCAGTCCTAACGAAATAGCATTGTATGGTGCAATGTCTATACTAAAGATAAAACGAACAGGAGTTCTTAAAACGAAATATAAATTTTTTAGTAAAAACAACAATCTGATAGGAACATTTTATGATAAATTCATTTCTAAATCTTTCACAAAAAAAGGAGTTTTAGAAGATGAAAAAGGTAAAACGGTTTTGATTGTAAACAATTCATTATCTGAAATTAAGAATTTAAAAGGACAGAAAATAGCTTATTTTACCTACAAAAATGGAAAAATAAAAAAACCCAAACTTCTCCGCCAAACTAGCTTTGAATTACATGTAACTGAAAATAATTTTGATAAAAAATTATTGTTAGGTATTTCAATTGCAATCCATTATGGATATTTTGCATTTTCGCCTGGAGTAGGTGGAATGTAAACTTAATTTGGGGGACCTTGAACTAATTTGGCAAGTCACCTAGAGGGGACTTTTATCAAATCTAAATAATTTTGTATGCAGTTAGATACTGACAAATGGTATTGCATAATTAGTTCAATACTCAAACTTTTGATTCAACTGGGGGTGAATTTTGTTAAACTAGTTTGATGCCCTGACAAATTTAGAAGGTCAATAAAATATCTAATTTCAGCATCAGGATTTGTTAAATTGGTTCAACACTTCCCACTATTGTTTATGAATAAAATCTTATTTTTTAAAAAAAAAGAAAAAAAGCGACATCATTATTCAGTAGTTTTACTAACTTTGTTTCTAACTAACAATGTCTAATCCCAAACATTGAAATGCAAAGATTTCACGAATTTCGCTGTCATTCACTGAGCTCCATCTAAATTCATCTTTATTAGAGTTCAAAAATACCACATAGTCAAGTAGGGTACAATCATTATACATCCAAGTTTGTATTGTTTGTCCATTTCCTGCGATTACAGAAATTTCAAAATCTATCTTAAGACGCTCTAATTGTGCACCTGGAGCAAGCGTTTTCTCAACATATTCATAAAGTCCTTTCTTATCGTTGCTAGGTAAAGATCCTAAAATAAATTCTGGACTTGTAGGAATTCCAGCTAATACGCCTCTAGGTTCGCCTGCGGCATCATTTGCATTAAAGAACTGAACAAATGAAAAATATGTTTCGTCCAAGTCATAATGTCCACTTTTGACATTTACCGTGAAAGAATGAGCTCGTTGTTCATCAGATATGGCAGCATTCATAGCAAGTGCAGTTCCTATGGGGGCATCTAATTTGACAATTCCTTGATCAAACAAATGTGATAAGGATGTTTCATTTTCTGTTCCGTCAATTTGCTTATCTGACCACAATTTAGCAGCATCATTGAACCATTCTGAAATGAGGTTTAACTCACCATCCAAATTTAATGGCATTCCAGCAATCCCCAATAATAAAAACATCACAGATCCAAACAATGTGAGACTTTTTGTGGAGTTCATAAATTATGATAAGAGAAATAGATACATTACTTCTCATTAGCTAATCAGCTAATAATTTTATTTTTAAAAATGATATTTTGATACTGACAAAGGATATTGTGGATTTAGTTC
>JAOTVS010000008.1 GCA_029863275.1 Candidatus Nitrosopumilus sp. | reverse complement strand
GAAATTAAGACTCGCAAGATGCCAAGAATATTTCCATTCTCATCATTTACTCTAAAGGCAAAGTCTATTGAATAACCATCATAAATTTCATTAAATTCCAATTTACCTAAATATTGGCCAGTACTATTTGCTATTTGCCACCATTCCTCATCACTATGAGAATAATCTGAAGTGCCTGTAGCTAATGCTACATTTGCCCCATGAGCATTTGTGACAAATAATTCTTCTACGACATCATAGTTGTATTCATCGCGATAAAATTCAATAATGTCTCTTAGCTCACCAGTAAGGGCTTCATCTACATCACTTCCAATAAAAGGAGTTGTACCAGAAAATTCAATGTCTTTATCTTTGATATTCAAATATTCTTTAATATCTAGAATTTTTTTAAAATCCTCATTAGAATTAATTAATGCAGCATGAATTAAGCTAAGATTGGTTAAATCCTGAAATCCAGATATTCTTTTTTCAGTATGCTTGTCCAGACCTTGCATCATGTTAAATGCAAATCCCTCATTTCTAGAACCTAGCAACTTCTTTATCTCTTGTACACTAAGATCAAAAGTAATCAGTCCAACAATAGAAAAGGTTAATGACACTCCAAACATTACTGCAATTATTACCAAAGATATTTTCAAGTGTACTAGCCAAGATCAAAGATATCCGGATTTAAACATCACTAATATTAATAAAAAAAGGCATACCACAAATTCCAAGTAATTATCAAATAACAAGCAATGATTTTTTTTATGGGCACCTTGAGAATGAAAATTTCACGGGAAAATTACTCAACAAATGGGATAAATTCTCTCAAAAACATGCCTAATCAATCCCGCACAACCCACAAAGCAGCAAGTGTGGATAGCTTTTCACAAAATATTTTGTATTCCTGTAATATGTGTAAAGGCCCTATGGTGCCTAACTCTAACTGTATATTTTGTAAAAGATCAACTATAAGAAAATGTACTAATTGTGATACCACAGAAAGAATTGATTCGCATAATTCTTGTAGAGAACTAATATCGTTTGCAAATACGATGACACAAAATTCAAAGAATTGGAAATATGGAAAAGGCAGAAAAGGGATGGGATAATAAAAATGACGGTCGATAGATTATTAGAAGAAAAAAAATTTGAGTCCAACAAATATCGAACCCAAATGCACAGTTTGGGAGATGTTTTAGACGTAATTCTAAATGCTGGACGAGAGGGAGTGATAATTTCATCTATTTCAAGAAGAGCCAATCTTTCCCACTATCCCACTATGGACAAATGTGGCAAACTACTTTCTGCAGGATTAATAAAATCAAACACAGATAATGGAAAAAATGTTTTTTTCATTACTGAAAAAGGATATAATTTCATAACAGAGTATAGGAAGTTTCAGGATTTAATAGAGTCCATGAATTTAAGATATTAGCTAAAACAATTGTTTCAAATTGAAAATCTAGGTAACAAATAATTCACCATAAAATATTAAAATTTTACAATAACCATAATTCATGTCAAATTGATATTAGATTAATTTGATCAAAATAATATTCTCACATTTTTAAATTGTTCGGTGTTTGGTATTTTCATGAAAATTGAGAGTTTTCAGGTTCAAATCCATTCATTATTACCCAAAATGATACGTATAAGAAATTAATTGGTCGTGAAATTTTACCTAGAAATTATTCCTTGTCCGTATTAACTAGCAAATATTTTGGTTGTAATGATTTTTTAGGACACGCTTTAATGTTTGTAATAATGTCTCTACTCAAACAAAAGGAACAGTCTGCAATAATTGAAAATTGTGCGTCATAAATTATGCTGCCTGGATTCGAAGGTATCCTTTTAACATGCTGTATTTATGTCGCACTAAAAACATTGTGCAAAATTAAAATTAAAAAATATCTATTGGCTTGTGGCATGCCTTGATGGAGGATATGGAATTATTTTTTCATCATAATTTACCAGATTAAAACAAAGAGCAGTATGAAATTGCTCTACTGTAATTGTGCCGCAAATTCTACAAATAAAACGTGTAGCATCTTTGCATTTTCCACATAGGGAATAATCTAGTAATACTCCACCACATTTTCTACATGATTCATCAGGCATATTCATCACCACAAAGAATTTAAAAAAATTAGGCTACCTGAGGGATTAAAAATAAAGTTCTGCCCTTAGGCTGATTTTGAGGCGTTCCTCTCACTTGAAGTAGAGATGAATAGTGTCTACATGCTGGACAAATAACCAATTCATCAGAATCGACTTCCACGAGGGATTTTCTACCTTTAGAACAAGTTATAGTTTTGGTGTCATAGACGTTCAAGGTGTCTTGACCTCAATGATTTTGTTAGAATTCAGACTATTTTGAGCTATTTGGATTACTTTGTGGATGTCTAATTCTGGCTCTGTTGATAGGAGCATCAAATCATCCTTATGAGGAATGGTGATAATATTTGCCTTTTCTCGATATGATACAATTGCGCAAATATTGCCCAAGGAACAATCAAACTCTTTTCTCATTGAAAGGTCTAAAGATATCTCCATCATCAACATCTCTATCTTTTGTACGTCTTTTTCTAAAGGGTCAATACTTGGACTAAATCCACCAACAATTTTTCGCCCTTGTTTGTTAACCATCCCTGCAAATCTTATTCCAGGAACTTCACTCATTTGATGGCATGCATTCTCATAAAAATAAAATTGATCATATTTCAACTAAATCTCATCTCCGTTATCTAATGGAATTCGGAATAACCCTGCTAGATCTTGCCAACCAAAATTTGAATTCTTCCTGAATTTCTGCTCAAGTTTTTTTCTAGAATATTTTGGATGCAAAATATTTCTAGTCTCATATTCTTTTTGAATTAAGATTGTTGACATGAAGGGCCTTGCTTTCTGTAATATTTTATAATAACAATTCTTCTGTGGCATGCCTTTCATCAAAAAAGTAACCTTGTATTGCAAAATTTGAACTAAGGCATTAATTGTAAAATTGTTTCATAATTTTTTAAGAAATTATATGTTTCATATTTATTCACATTTTCAGATTTGGAGAAATAATTTTCCTGATTGTTATAGGCATGAAGACTTCTTAATTGAATTTACACACCTAAAAAAATCAATCCGGTTTGATCAATTTCATTCACCTCTGGGATTATGGATGAAATTTGAAGATAATTTATTGTGACTAACTTTGAGCAAAGTTGGACCCCAAAGAATACTGCAAGTATCGCAGATAAAATTGGAAGTTCAATTCACAAGGAAGGACCATTAAAACCTCGAGTAGAAGGTGCAACCAGACAATTAAGTAATCCAATAAACAAACTCGAATTTATGTCACAAAAATTAGATCAAAAAGATGCAAAGCTATTTTCAAGAATCGTGCAGGCCAAACAGAACCAAAACATTTCACAGGCAAAAATTTTAGCAAACGAGTTAGTTGAACTTCGCAAGCATAAAAAAGTCATTGGAAACATGAAGATTTCCATAGAACAAGTTAAGATGAGATTAACCACTGTAAATGAGCTTGGTGATATGATGCATGCATTAGGACCTGCAATGTCTGCCATGAGACAAATTGGTCCTGCATTATCAAAATTCATTCCAGAGGCAGATGCAGAATTTACAGCGATGGGTGATGCATTAGGCGGGCTAGTGTCAAACACCTTTGAAGGTAGTTTTGAGGGTAGTTTTGATTCTAATGAGGAAACTGAATTAATCTTGGAGGAAGCATCATCTGTAGCAGGAAATCATATTGGAGAAAAATTCCCAATAACTCCAACTGAGATTCGATCAGGGTTAACTTCAAAATACTAGAATTCTAATCTTGAAAATCTCAAGGCCTAAAATAGATAAACAGTAAAGAAATTACTAAAATTAAAAAGAAGAAAATCCTGTTGACTAAAGTTCCCAGTGTAGGAATAATGATAAGAAATGAATTTGGAGACAAAACAGTATCAATATAAAAAGAATAATTGGTTGAAAATAATCTTTCATGCTATACATAATGTAGACTTTTTCAATTGATGAGAGGTGGTAATCTAAAATATAGATAGTTTCTTAAGTTCGCCCATTAGATACAAGAAAAATTGATATCTTTTGGATTAATCTACTCTTCCAACTGTAAAATTATTTCTTAAAAAATAATCTCAAAAACTAATCTGACTTTAATGATTTTATTTTTCATTAATTTAGGGTTAAATAATTTGTAAAAAAAATATCTTATGATATTTTAAAAAGCTTCTTTGCATTTTTGTACATAAAATTATCCCTAAACTCTTTTTTGATGTTGAGTTTTGCCACAAAATTAAGATAAGAATTCATACTACTAATGGGCCAATCTGTACCATACAATAGGTATCTTGGCTCTCCGGCAAAGTTTATCAATTCTGCAACTTTTTCTTTCATCATTTTTTCAAAAAAGTGATCAAAGGATCCGACTACGAGTCCTGACACGTCTGCATAGACATTTTTGTTTTTGTAAATTACCTCTTGTGCATCCTGAATCCAGGGATTTCCAAGATGACACATTACCATCTTTAGTTCAGGATTATCCACTGCTACGTCATCTAAATTAAGAGGTCTTGAAAAACGTAACTTTCCCTTCTCAGAATAGGTATCTCCGGTATGAAACATTACTGGAATATCAAATTCAATACAAGTATCGTATACTTTTTGATATCTTTCATCATACGGGTAATAATGTTCATAACCCGAATAAATTTTCATTGCCTTAATTTGACCTTCCTTGATCAGATTTCTATAATTTTTAAGGTCATCATCAGTATGATTATCAATTGTAAATCCAGCTGCAACGCCTAGGTTATCATATTTTTTGATCGCATCGATAATTTTTTTGGTTGAGGGTCTTTCTGAATTAACTTTGTAGGAAGACAAAATTATTGCATAGTCTACATTATTATTAATCATTTCAGTTTGGAGCATCTCTAATCTGTCTTCAAGTAGTGGGACATGCTCAGTTAGTTCATATTGATTCACATGAACATGGCAATCTATTATCATGATTTTTCTATGAAATGCGGATTTTTCCATTCAATAAAAGTTGCATTGTTTAATGACCTAGGATCCTTCATGTAATTTGGGAGTATTTTGATGAATTTGAATCCGTTTCGTATCTGAAACGACAAGACGGGTTCCTTTATTTCATGACGCTTTACTTTGGCAACATATTCTAAAGGAGTGAATTCCTTTGCATGGTCACAATAATTGAATAATCTTGCACCAGCAATTATTCTTCTTAAATTTAGCTTTATTGCTAGTGTTTTTCTTGCATCGTAAAGTTTTGTAGCAATTCCTAGTCTCCTATGATCAGGATGTGCTGAAACATCTGCACCATACAAAGAATCCCCTTTTGGATCATGATTTTTAAAAAAACTATCACCGCATGCTGATCTCCACGTATGGTCTTCATATTCCGATTTTAGTGTAATAATCAAACTACTGCAAGAACCAACTATTTTATCATGATACTCTGCAACAAATTGACCTTCAGGAAAAACCTTCAAATGTTTTTCCAGTTGTTCGGGTTTCCAATAAACTCCTTCGGCGGCCATGTAAGGAAATGCAACCTTTTGTAATTCTACCACTTTTGGAATATCCTTTTTTGTCATGGTTCTAATTAATACCGAACTTTTTCTTACATGCTTTGGAACAGACATTTCTCATGCAATTAATGGATCTTTTGTCAATTTGGAAGGCTGGTTTTGGAAATGACTTATTGTATACAATATTTTATCTCCATCAGGCATTGGATTTGCACACGATCCACATTTAGGAAGTATGACTTCAGCATCGTATTCAATTTCCCCAATACATTTTCCACAACTACTACATGAGATAGTTTTTGTATCATACATGTTCAATTTTATTATCTCTGAAAAATAATGATTTCTTTCAGTTAATTAACTAAGAACTAGTTGATTTAAAATTAGATCAAATCAACTAGTCTCTACTTTAATAATTTGGGAGTATAACATATTTTAAGTGAATTCGTGATAAGACAGCTGCACATTCCCTTTCCAGATGCAGGTCTGCCTTCATAGAATTCACTCTTTTGAAAGGCAAAACGAATCAATCAGACTTTTAGAATCCTAAAATTATCAATTAACTAGAAATTATACGTCATGGAGCTAATTTTCAATTTTTTACTTGTAGGAGGAGGTTTGACCATGCTTTACTTTGGTGCAGAATGGCTAGTAAAAGGATCAATTGCAATATCAAATAAACTAGGTGTCAGTCAGTTAGTGATTGGCTTAACTGTAGTAGCTTTTGGAACCTCGACTCCAGAACTTGCTGTAAGTATTTCTTCTGCGATGCAAGGATTGCCAGATGTAGCTTTGGGAAATGTTGTAGGAAGTAATATTGCCAATATTGGGCTAATTCTGGGAATATCTGCCATTATCAGTTCAATAGTTGTTTCAAAATCAGCAATAAGAAAAGAAGTTCCAATAATGATTGGAATTTCATTTCTGCTACTTGCAATAATTTTAGATGGTAAAATTGATTTTTTGGATGGTACGTTACTTGTTATTGGAATCATTGTTTTTACATGGTACAGTTACCGTAGCTCAAAAAAAGATACAGACATTGAAGAGATTCAGAGTTCACAAGTATTACAAAAAAATCTCTTTTCAAAATCCATCATTTCAATAATAGCAGGCTTATTACTCTTAACTGTAGGATCATTTCTTACTGTAGATAATGCAGTAATCATAGGAACTAATTTTGGAATATCAGAACTATTCATGGGATTAACGATAGTGGCAATAGGAACTTCTCTGCCAGAATTAATAACATCAGTGGTTGCTGCAAGAAAAGGTCATACAGATCTTGTCGTTGGAAATATTGTTGGAAGTAACATCTTCAATATTCTGGCAATACTTGGAATCTCATCACTGATTTCAAGCATAACTGTTAATGAGCAAATCCTAATTGATGTTGGAATAATGTTGGCATTTAGTCTTGTACTAATTCCAATCATGCGTTCTGGGTTTGTAATTTCAAGAAAGGAAGGAATATTTCTTGTTATAGGCTTCATAGGATACGTGATATTTTTATTGTATCGGCAATAATTAATTGGACAAATTGTTTTTGAATTATTTTTTTCCAACCATTTGTCTAGAAAGCATTTTCTACCAAAATTGATTTCTTTAAATATTTTTCCAGCTAGTTTGCAATTAACAAACAGTGGATTTATTTTCCAATATATGAATAAACTGAATATTCTTTTCCAGTGATTTTACTTTTGTAATTCCATTCATTATTTCCCCATTCAACTTTTTTAAAATATTCTTGTATAGGCGGATGTAATTTCTCAAAAACTAACTCCCCGATTAGGATTTGATCAGGATGGGCACGACTTTGTATTTTGGCTGCCATATTCATCGACGGACCAAGGAGATCTACATGTGAATCTTCATCGTCTCCATATAGAATTATAGTATTCTCACCATAGTCGATTCCAATTTTTACTTGTAAATCAGGATAATCATATTGTTGCAGAACTGGATTTATGCCCATCTTGAGAACCTTAATCATTGATTCTGCACAGCTTACGGCACTATCAGCTACTCGAACCTGTTCTTTTTTAATAAAGTACCCAATTACTGCATCTCCTACAAATTTCAAAATAAATCCCCTATGTTGTTTAATTACATATGCCATCTCCTGAGCAAATGAACTAATTATTGCTGCTAGTTGATTTTGCGGTAACTCCATAATTAGTTGAGTTGAGCCAACCAAATCCACATACAATACAACCATTGGAATTCTGGTAAGAATATTTTTTCTTAAAAAATCATCTGAATCCTTTGTAACGTCTGAATACTGAGAATTTTTTTTTAATGCACCATATACTCTATTTTGTACTTCCTGGACCAGTTTATCTACTTTGACTACTTGAACATTTTTTTCTTTAAACAAAATATCTGCCATATTTGGATTCTGCTTTGAAAGAATGTTCTCTACTCCCCGTTTAGCTGTTTTCTGTAGATCCACAGAATCTCAAACTACTTCTAGGAGATTAATCTTTTTAATAATAACTAGAGTTTTTTTCGATAAAGAAGGTATATTTGACTTATCAGAAAATGGTTTTCAGTGAGGTATCTCGTTTTTTCATTTATTTTTTTGTTATTGACATGTAGCTTATTTTCATCCGTGTACGCCGATACACTGTCTATTGATAAATCAAATTATACTTTTGGAGATACTATTAGGATTTCAGGCAAGCTATCATATGCAGCAGGAAATTTTATTGGACTTCAAATTCTCAATCCCCAACAATCAGACATTGTAGTGATAGACCAATTTTTACCTAAAAGTGATGGCACTTTTTCTAAATCTTACAAAACTCAAGGGCCTAAATGGATTGAGGAGGGCATGTATTCAATAAAAGTAGTTTACAATGAACAAGTGTTTGAAAAACAATTTAGTTTTAAAAAACCCGAACTACCAATAGAGGAGCCAAATCCTCCAATGGAGTCAAATCAGAACACTACTACAACTCAACCAATCAAGCCCTTAGAATCTCTGGGTGAAAAACCAAAAAAAGATCCAAAATTAATAGTGGCGGGTTTTCCAAATCCTACAAAATCTCCAAATTATTATTTTGACCGATACTTTAGTGAAAATGAATACAAATATTGGTTTGATTCAACTTTTGAAGGGCTTTCTATTTTTGAAGTTGTTGGTTACAAATCTACACACATAGAAGGATTCCCTGATAATGAAAAATCTGCATGGTATTACGTAGATCGTTATAATACAGAAGAACAATATCGCGATTGGTTTGATTCTCAATTTCCAGCAAAATCAATTTTTGAAGTACTAGGCTATCCAGAGTCTCTGTTTCAAAAGGCTCCAGATTGGATAAAAAATAATGCCAAATGGTGGTCTGATGGAATGATTAGTGATTCAGAGTTTTTAAACGGTATAGAATTTTTAATCAAGGAAAAAATAATCCAAATTACATATAATCATGAATCTATTTTTGCTTCAAATCAAAATATACCTGTATGGATAAAAAATACTGCCAAATGGTGGGCTGATGGACAGATTGATGAAAATGAATTTCTAAAAGGAATTACATTTTTGATAGAAAACAAAATTATTATTATTTGATTTTTTTGAAATAACAAGTTTTCAATCAATATCTTACTCGAGTTAGGATTGACTTGATCCTGAATAAAATCAACTAGGTAACAAAAACCAAGCTAATCTCAATTTTAGTGATCTTTAATTATTCATAATTCGAAATTACCATCAGAAAAATGGAATCTCTATATAATAAAATCCAAGAAAAAAAAGAGAAAATAGAATTGACTCTGAATTCTTTATTGAGGAGAAATCCAAAATGAGTCAAAATTTTGAGGAGCGTCTTGAAGAAATTTATGGAACGGCTCTGGGAAATGACGAAAAGAGTTTTCGGCAAAGGGAATTCTTTAAGAAAACAAAAAAACATAACCGTGAATACAGATGAGATGTGTTAACTGTGGGAATCAAGCAAGCTGGCGAGATCCTGATTGCAATAAATGTGATGCAAACCTTCATCAAAAAAATTGTAAAGGAAAATCTGCGGATTGTGCATGTCATGAATTTAATGAAAAGACCTGGCAGCAGAAAAAAGCCGCTCAGACTTGATTATATGAGTATAAATCCAACAAGAAATTAAACCCAACGTTATGAGATTTGTTTTAATTGGTAATGAAACCAATATCAAAACTAGTCATAAACCAGAAATGTTTAGGATTAGTATAAATTCTACATTTGCTAGAGTCTCTTTAGAGGAGCATATAGGTTTCATTTGAAAGATATTATTCATACAATCATTGTTGAAAAGAATGAATTATTTACTTTTGTAAAATTGGGGGATTTTGAATAAATGGCACTTGAGTATGAAATAGCTGCCCTTGCAGCATTAATTGGCTTATCTGGATTTTTCAGTGGGCTTGAGGTAGCTTTGGTTGGAACAAGTCAAGCAACTATTGAACGACTAGTCAAAGATAAGGTGAAAGGCTCTAAATCTCTACAAAAACTCAAATCAAATCCTGGATGGATGATGTCAAGTGTAAATCTTGGGAACAATCTTGTAAATATTGGGTCAGCCTCGTTGGCAACAGTAGTATCCATTGAAATTTTTGGAGAAAACGGCTTAGGAATTGCCGTAGGGATAATGACGTTTCTAATTATTATTTTTGGAGAAGTGACACCAAAGACATACTGTAATGCAAATGCAACAAAGGTCTCTTTACGATTTAGCAGAGTTTTATTGATTTTTAGCTATGTGTTTTATCCTGCAGTCTGGATACTAGAGAAAATATCCAGAGGAATAATCAAAGTTACTGGAAGTTCATATTTTCCTCCAGCTCTAACAGGTGAAGAGATTAGTGGAATTATTGATCAAGGTCATAGAGATCAAGCACTAGAAAAACATGAAAGAGATCTACTGCAGAGTGCTCTCGAATTCAACGACAGTGTAATTCGCTCAGTGATGGTACCAAGGACCAAAATGTTTAGCCTTCAAAAGGATATTACTCTTGTAGATGCTGCTAATCAGATCCATCAAAGTGGACATTCAAGAATTCCAATATTTGGAAAGAATTTGGATGATATTGTTGGTGTACTTCACGTTCGAGATATTTTAAAACATCTTCATGATACAGAATTACAAAAGAAATCTGTAGGTGAGTTGGTAAGAGAACCAATTTTTGTTTCACAAGAAAAGCAAATGAGCAGCTTGCTCAAGCAAATGCAAGCAAAAAATATGCACATGGCAATTGTTGTAGACGAATTTGGCGGAGTAGAAGGAATAGTTACACTTGAGGATCTTATTGAGGAAATAGTGGGTGAAATTTATGATGAAACTGATCCACAAAACCCACCATACCTGAAAGTTGATTCTGACACCATCTTAACTGACGGTGATGTAGAAATTGATGTTATTAACCAATTTTTCAAGACCGAAATTCTATATGGTGTTGATTATTCGACGTTAAGTGGCCTTTTACATGAAAAGCTCCAAGATATTCCGAAGCCTTTGGATACCATAACCCTGAATTCCTTGAAATTTACTGTTGAGAAGGTAGAAAAAAATAGACCTACAAAAATTCGTATACAAAAAATAAGTTCTATTCAGGAAGATAAACAGTGAAAGAACAATTTGGAATTATTTTAAATAGACTAGTCCTTGGATTTGTATTTGCATTTGTTTATCAAATTTTTGTCGTCGTCGCAACATCCTTGTTATCCTTACCGCTAACTGGCCACGTACAAGATCTAATTTCTGGATTAGAGAAGATTCACTCCAGCGAAGGAATATGGTTTATCACTTGGTGGATAATATCTACAATCATTATTACCGTAATTGCAATTTTGATTGTAAAAAATAAAAAATACATTTATCCTTACAAACAAGAAAAAGATATTGACATACCCCAAAAAATTACTGCAGTCACTGCAGTTGTGGTAGGCGCTATTATTTCATTTTTATTCTTTTTAATTGATCTAATAATAGGATCAATGGTAGAAATTAACAAGTCCACTGATGTACAAGCAATATATCAAGCCGCGTTAGATGGAGATGTTGGACCCCTTGCAATAAGTTTACTGTTCTCCATCCTTGCAGGATTTATTCTCGTTGGAGTAATAAGCAAGACCTCTAAAGTAACATCAATTACAAATGAAATAGATTTTATTCATATTCCAAAAATTACAAAATTATTAAACAAAAAACCTGGTGATTCCAAAACATCTTCTGATACTGTAGGATTACATCCAGGTGCACTAGTTCATGTTGGGGAAAAACTCGTCGAGAAGGTTTCCTTTGATCATATTGAATATGACAACAAAAAATTTTCGCGTCACACAAAAGATAACGTTGATGAATGTCTGATCCCTCATGATGAATCTACGGTAACTTGGACTAATGTTATTGGTGTTCATGATGCTGATGTAATTCATAAGATTGGTGACCACTACTCCATCCACCCTTTGGTCCAGGCTGACATTATGAATACAGAATTGCGCCCAAAAATAGAAGACCATGAGGATTACTTGCAAATAATTCTAAAACTTCCCCACATATTATCAAATAATGAACTATTCATGGAGCAGATTAGTTTTATTGTTGGAAAAAGTTATGTTTTGTCATTTCAGGAAACAAAAGATGATGTCTTTGAGCCCATTAGAGAAAGACTCGAAAAATATGTTGGCAAAATCCGGGAAAGACGTGGTGATTACCTAGCTTATGCTTTAGTTGATGCAATAATTGACTATTATTACGTAGTAATGGAAAAGATTGGAATTCAGACTGAAGAAATTGAGGAAGATTTAATGCAAAATCCTACTCCAAATACTTTACAAATCATACATACTCTAAAACAGGAAATGATAATACTAAGAAAATCAATCTGGCCTACAAGAGAAGTAATAGACAGATTTGATAGAATGGAATCTGAGATCATACAAGATTCTACACGTGCGTATCTTCATGATGTTTACAACCACACTGTTCAGGTAATGGATAACATTGAGGGCTTGAGAGAAATGATAGGTGGGATGCTTGATACTTATCTTTCAAGCATAGGCAATAAAATGAACGAAGTCATGAAAACCCTTACAATTATAGCTAGTATTTTTATTCCGATTACCTTCATTGCTGGAGTTTATGGAACGAATTTCTCTTATGTGCCAGAACTACAATGGGAAGGAAGTTACTTTGTAATGCTTGGAGTCATGTTAATTATTGTAGTGATCATGCTGTTTTGGTTTAAAAATAAACAATGGATCTAAGTTGAACCATCCAATTTTACAAAGAGCATATGAAATTCTTGAGGGAACAACAAATGACAAAATTACAAAAAGTTTTCAGATTTTCATTATTTCTTTAATTGCAATAAACGTTATCATTGTGATAATTGAAACAGAAGAATCTGTTTTAGATGAATATGGTTATCTTTTTACTCCATTTGAAGTCTTTTCAATAATTATTTTTACTATAGAGTATGCCACTAGAATCATTGTATGTAAGTTTAATCCAAAATATCAAAATACCAAATTTGCTCGAATTAGATTTTTGTTTACCCCAATGATGTTAGTTGATCTTGCAGCAATACTTCCATTCTTCTTGCCATTTGTAGTAACAGATACTAGAATCATAAGAGTAATTCGACTCTTGAGACTATTTAGATTATTCAAACTTGCTAGATATTCAGATCCAATGCAAACACTTGGCGAAGTTTTTAAGTCCAAAGTCGGCGACTTGGCTGTTGCCTTTTTTATTCTCTTTATTGTGTTGATTTTTGCATCAAGTTTAATGTATTATGCAGAACATGAAGCTCAACCCGAAGCCTTTTCCAGCATTCCGAAATCAATGTGGTGGGGAATTGTTACATTAACTACCATAGGATATGGTGATGTTTATCCAATAACTGTTACAGGAAAATTAATAGCTGCAGGAGTTGCAGTAATTGGTATTGCAGTCTATGCAATTCCTACCGGAATTATGGCTTCTGCATTTACAGAAGAATTACGTAAAAAACGACAATCTGCAAAACATTGTCCCCATTGCGGAAAGGAAATAGGATAAAAAACGAATCTAGATAAAAAACTAAATAAAAAAATTAGTCATATAGCTGACCTTGTAGGCATAAATAATCAACTATTTTAGACTCTACATGGGATTATCGATTCCAAATTTAACTGCACTTAGGGTTTTTTCACCAGCCTCAATTCTTGATAATTCATTAGGGTTTTTTGAATTTTTAAGATATGAAACTAAATCTATTCGTGATGAGACTATCATATCTAAAAATGATATTTTGGAGTTAATTTCAAAAAGCACAAAAATAAAACAATCAGGAAAAACAAAAAAATCAGAAATCACAACTCAATTTGATGAATTTACAAAAAAATTAGACAAGTCCTTATTTATCAAAAAGGAAAATGAAGAGTTTTCAGATATTCAATGGAAAAAAATAGATGACTTTTGCAATCTTTTAAGATTAATTGAGAGAAGTGATGAAAGAAAAATTAGATGGGCATTGTATCATTTTTTTATTTCTGGTAAAACAAGAATTTCAAAAGATGAAATATCTAATCTTTTAAAAGATTTTAAAATTAAAAATTTAGATAGAACTCTCTCAAAAATTATCAAAGAAGAAACATTATCTGGATTGGATGCAGAGTTTGATGGAAAAACATTCATAATTAATCATGGGATTGAAGACAAGTTAGTTTTTCATTATTTAGCAGATGCTATTGCTGAGCCATCAAGGAGATCTCCTGGAGATTTAGAGCAAGAAATTTTAAAATTAATTGATGAGGGCTCATTCTCTAACCAAGAAATTTCAAAGGCACTTGTTATCGATGAGGGTCTTGTATCTAGAACCATTGGTAAATTACGGGATCAAGAAAAAATAACTCTGTCAAGTTTTGGTCAGAGGGGGGCAAGATACTTTACTACAAATTGTGATAATTGTCCTTTTGGAACAACCAAGACATCTTGTAGAAAGGAGGCATTATCGTATATTATTTCAACATTTAAGGAAGATTTTGGGTTGAATCTTACCATGAAAGATTTTGATTCAGTAGAGACTAATCAAGCTCTTCTTAAAATTAAAAGAATAGTAATGATGGCACGAAAGGAAAAGACTACAAAACTCGAAATGAATATCTCTGAAAATCTTGACTTTTTATTATCAAAGGCCGTAGAAAAATTCATTGAACTTGAATCCCCTAAAAAAAATACTATCAAGCTTCCAGAAATTAAAATAAAGGAAACATCAAATCTAGCAAATCTGCCAATGTTGTATCAATTGGGGTTAAAAAAAGGTGCCAAAGAAGGTATTCATCTTATGGACAATATATTACGATTTGCCTCAAAATCGACAACGAAGGAGGATAGAATTAAAGTTAGAAAGCACGCTCAAAGTGAGATAAACAAATTCCTAAAAAATATCGGTTTGAATGAAAAAATTCCTAATTAACTTTAACCAGCCTTGTAATAGATACCTTGAATGTAAATTAATTAGGATTTATCTTTCAACTTCTCCTTGAATGTCCCCGACAATTTCCTCGACTAGATCCTCAATTGTCACTATTCCTTCTAATTGATTGTCTTTATTTTGAACGATTGCCATATGACTTGAATTTTTTTTGAGATCTAAAAGTAATTCACTAATTTTTGTCTCTGAGGAAATAAAAAATGGTTTTCTTGTAATTTTCCAAAGCGGCGTTACTTGATATTGGGTTTCAGAAAGACGAGCAATGTCCCAAATGTGCAAAACTCCTACTATATTATCAGGATTTTTGGAATATATCGGTATTCGTGAATATCTTTTTTTTTCAATCTCTGAGAATACATCAGACAATATACGATCTTTTTCTAGAGAAAAAATATTTTGTCTAGGTGTCATAACATCAATAATTGGTTTGTCATCAAACTCGAGTGCCCTGTGAACCAGCTCATGTTCTTCTTTTTCTATTGCTTTTTCTGCTAGTCCTAAATCAACTACTTCTTTGATATCTTCCTCAGTTATTGCCTTTGGATAGGAATTTCCTCCAACTAATTTTAAAAATGACTTTGTAATGTGCTCCAAAACAATCACAAAAGGGTACATTACATATGTAAATCCCAATAGGAATCGGCTAAAACGTAAAGCAACTCTTTCGGATTGGACATTTGAGTATGTTTTTGGTAAAATCTCCCCAAATACAAGAATCACAAAAGTCATAATACCAATAGCTAATCCTACCCCTTGATTTCCCAATAGATTGATTGCAACATCTGCTGCTAATACTGAAGATGCTACATTTACAAGCGTATTTCCTAGATTAACACTAGCAATCATTCTGCTTGGATTTAATTTTAGTTTGTAAAGGGATGCTGCCCCAGGAATTTTTTTACGATAAAGTCGCATTACTTTTGATCTTCGGGTACCAACTATTGCAATTTCAAGTCCACTAAATAGAGCATAAAATCCGATAAGAATTACTATTGTAATTATTTCAATGATCACTAAATCCAATAAATAAGAGTGCCATTTACTAGGTATAATGGTGATTTAAAATATCATTATTGAAAATAAACTAAATCATTTCAATTTTTCAATCAGCCCTATTAATACAGTATTTTCAGTAATGAATTTTGTATTGTGTGTTTATATTAAAAATACCCTATGGCACAACAGTTGAAAAAATTAACTCTTGGTCTAATCCTTGTATTATTGGTTGTACCATTTTTTTCTGTCGCATATGCTGGAATAATTTATGATATTACAATTCCATCTGGGTCTGCAGATCCAAATTCCCCTTTTCACTGGTCAAGCGAAAAAGATGGTGATACCTCTGGCTTTATTGAAATAATTGTTGGTGAGGTCATTCACTGGAAAAATGCAGATACTGCAAGTCACACAGTAGTTTCAGGCAATCCTCAAAGTGGCCCTGATGGAATTTTTGATAGCGGAAATCTTGGTCCAGGAGATGTTTTTGTACACAAATTTACAGAAAAGGGAGATTTTCCATATTATTGTACTATACATCCATGGATGACCGGATTGGTCAGTGTAGTTAGCGGTAATAGCTTTTTACCAAATGTAGCATCTGATGTAGGGGATGGGAAAACGTTGTTTAATCTAGAGTACAAGTTTAATCGTTTACTTAGTAGCGCAAGTGTTGATGAGGCTTCAAAAACAATTTCATTTGAATTACAGGGTAGGAGTATGAGTGATGATAATACATTGACATTATTTCTTCCTTCGAATTTGATCAGTGGAATATCATCAGTATCTATTGATGGTATTTCTACTGAAAATTTCACTCAGAAATTTGAAGATGGACTCACTCTTCTTGTAATTGCTGATGTCCCTCCTACCTCAAAATCCATAACAATAACTGGCGCTACTATAATTCCTGAATTTACCGATTTGGTAATAATTGTTTTAATTTCATCAATAGCCATGATAGTTTTGTTTAGCAAAAAGCAGACAGGTTCTTTAATGAAATTAAACTATTATTGAAAACCTTAATTAATAAAAAAAATAAAATTTACAATTATGCGATGTACCAATTGCGGGAATCAAGCAAGCTGGAGAGATCCTGATTGTAACAAATGTGATAAACCGTTACACCAAAAAGATTGTAAAGGAAAGTCTGAGAACTGCAAGTGCCATAAAATTAACGAGCAAATCTGGGAACAGAATAAGCCCAAGAAAAGTTAAAATTGATCCAGATTTATTGGAATTCGGAATTATTTAAAAAAATTGAAAGTAGCTCTAATTTATAACGAAACTCAAATTGATCCTAACGATGTAATCAATGTCTTTGGAATGACCACAAAGGAACATTATAGTTCCAAAGCTGTTGAGAGAGTTGCAAGGGCCTTAGAAAAAGGTGGCCATACAGTAAAAGTAGTTGAAGGCGATATTCATCTTGCAGATGAATTACGCGAATTTATGCCAAAAGTAGTTGCAGGCGAAACCCCTGGAATGGTTTTCAATATGGCATATGGAATACAGGGTCAAAATCGTTACACACATGTACCTGCAATGATGGAAATGCTTGGCATTCCTTACATAGGATCAGGACCGGCAGGACATGCAATTGTTCAAGACAAAGTAATGACTAAAATTATTTTACAAAAAAATAACATATCTACTCCAGGATTTTGGGTCTTTAGAACTCCTGAGGATAAACATGATGATTTAGTTTTTCCAGTTATTGTTAAACCAAAACTAGAATCCACATCCATGGGAATGGAGGTAGTGGATAATTGGGAAGATCTTAGAGCTGCAGTAAAAGTACAAATCGAAAAATTTGAACAAGATATTCTCGTAGAACAATTTATCTCAGGACGTGAATTTGCTGTAGGAATACTTGGGAATAATCCTAACATGGAGATTCTCCCAATAGTTGAAATTAATTTGGATCATCCTGATCAAATACAAACCATAACTGATAAAAAGAAAACAGGCGGCGTGGGCAAAACATGTCCTGCAAAATTATCCAAGGAAAAAGAACAAGAAATGATACAAATGTGCAAAAATGCATTTGCCTCCTTGGGATTAAATGATTACAGTAGGGTTGATTTTAGAATGGACAAGGATCAAAATCTCTATATTCTTGAATTAAATTCAATGGCAAGTCTTGGTACTGGCGGTTCATTTTATTACGCAGCTAAAACTGCAGGTTATACGTATGAATCTTTAATTAATAAAATTCTTGATGTTGCTGTCATTAGATATTTCGGTTCTTCAATGGTACACCCTGAAAGCGAAGTTGATCTTACCCAGCCATTACGAGTTGTTTCAAGAACTTATTTGAGAGGGCACCTTCAAAGTATTAAAGATACTTTAAGGGATTTCGTAAATACTAACACTCACGTTTACAACATTGATAATGTGAATCTCCTTGGAGCAAAAATTACAAAACGCTTGAACCACTTGGGCTTTTCTGAACAAACTCATAAACAACAAGATGTGGGAGATTTTCATTATTATAAAAATCACTCCGAACCTGAAAACGACGTTTTGTTAATTTCACATATTGACACACATTATGGTCCTGGTGATTTGATAAATTACCATGAAAACGGCGATCATATTGTAGGTTCAGGAATAGCTGAAAGTAAAGGGGGAATTGCAGTAATGTTGGGTGCATTGCATGCATTACGATTTGCAAAAAAATTGAAAAAAATTCGTTGTGCTATATTCTTGACCACGGATGATAGTTTGGGTGGAAGGTTCAGCAAGAAATTTGTAAAATTTTATTCCAAAAAATCTCGATATATAATAGGATTAAAATCTGGCAGCATAGATGGTGGAATTATTACAACCTGTTATGGACGGAAAGATTATCAAATACGATTCACTTCAACGGATCAATCAAATTCAAACATTCATGGAATAATACCTGTACTAGGAAAAAAATTGACTGCAATTGAAAAAATATCAAAGGACGAAAAAAATTATCGATTAAGTACCACAGCTGTAATTGCCCAAGGATCTCACGGACATTCTCCTAACTATGCAACATTATCATTAACATGTGCCTACAAAACTGAAAAACTTGGAGAACTGCTTGATTCAAAGATCCAAACTTTAATGAAAAAAAGAGAATCTGGTTTCAAAAAATTAGATGTTGCGATTAACAAAATTCAAACTAGGCCACCAGTATCAGAAGAACCCTCAGATACAAAATTTTATGAACTAGTAGAAGATTTAGCTAAAAAACATGAAATTAAAATAAAAAAATACTCTCAAATAATATCTTCTGATATAAGTAATGTTCCAACAGCACTACCAGCTTTAGATGGCTTTGGGCCGTTAGGACATAACTATAGGTCTACTAAGGAAAGTATTGTCCATGATAGCATTGTAGATCGTGCAGCATTATTGGCGTCTGTGCTTTACAAATGTGCTGGACATTAAATGGTATTTCTAATCAAAATTGAAATTTGTCCAATATAAAAAAATCCTCATTCTCGGAGGAGGATTTGGAGTACTAATTATTTGGCAAGATTGCCTATGGCTGATAAAAAATTTCAAGTGGCAACAAGTTGGCTTGCTTATCTTTTTTTCAAACTAGATCTAACTATTATTGGTTTAATTAAAAACAAATATCTTACAAAAATTGGTATAAAATATTATGCTCCATCAAAGATTTTTTTAAAGACTAAATTAGCAAAACAAACATTTTGATTTTTAAGTTTTTAATATATAGCCAGATTCAGTTTACTTGTTTTCTGTGAGAAATTAATGTAAGTGTCTCAGTAAATTTCAAATTTGGAATGTTCATGAATACTCCATCATCAGTTAAGGCAATGGTTCTCATCAAGTGAAATTCTGTTATAGTACCTTTTTTACCATCAATTTCAATTAAATCTCCAATTGATATTCGTGGATTTAGATAAAGTCCTATACCTGATACAATATTTTTTAGGTGGTTTTGAAGGGCAAAGGATACAAGAGCAAAAGCAACCCCTACTGATGCAATAACGCTAGCTGCTAATGAAAAAAAATCAAACAAAACTCCAAGATATGTCAATTCCAATCCTAAAATAATTACGAAAATTAACCCAACTAGTTTTTGGGTCCCTTGCATTTCTGACAGTTTTCTTGAAAAGAAAAATCTTGCTCCAAAGAAAATAATCAATGAGAGCAGGATAGAAATTATTGCCTTTACAATTACCTCAAATTCCATAGATATACGTAATCCTAGTTAACGAATTACAAATTAATTCGTTTCCATTTGATTTTTCTTAGTTAGAAATTCTGTTTTCGGCTAAAATTATTTTGATTTTATTTTTCATATGCTATTCTTCGTGAGGTTTCTCATCTTCTTTGAGAAGACTTTCCATAATATGGCCATGCGAAAGCTTGTGAAATACAAATATGGTGTCTACAATTAGAATAAGAGCAATACCTAACGCTATCAATGAAAAAATAATAGAGAAAAACTCAATTTCAGATATTTGTGCTATGTATGGCTCTATGAGTGCAACCATCATCAAGATAACTCCAACAAAAACAATATTTCGAATTAATCTATGAAGTGGCTTACTTTCAATCTCACTTGTATCTCCAGGTAAAAGTTTGGTAGATATTATATCTGATATGTTTGTAATTATTTTTTCAACTTTACCTAAAAGGGAAATTATTGGGTATGCAATTAGGATAACACTTAGAATTGTTAAAAACAGTTCGGGTTCCACTAAAAGTGGAATTCCTGCACTAGTAAGTAAATTGATAATCTCATCATTGAAATAGTCAATGACTGCCAAAATTGCAATTACAATAATCACATTTATGAAAAGTTTGGGACCATGTTTTTTGAGCATTTTATTTAGGATTGTATTATCATCTGAGGATTGCATAATTTGATTGAAAAATTTTCCTACGATGAATATGGGATTAATTAAGCTCATGGGAACCAAGCTTCTTTTATCTGCCAGTGTGGGAACTACTTTCATCAAAATCGGTATGCACAACATTGTGGCCAAAGTAACAAGCATCGTGACAGGATACATGGCATCTCTAACTGCCCCCGTATCTACTGCTTGTTTTGCCATTATGAATGAAAATTCCCCTCTAGGCACCATCACTGTTCCTATTGTGGATGCTCCAGCAAGATCATGGCCCGACATGGTGGCACCAAAAAAGTTACCCACAAATTTACCAAAAACAGCCAAAATAACAATGGGGATTGAAATTAGGGCAACTCCTGGAATCTCTGAAATGTTAACTAGCATTCCAATTGAAACAAAAAATATTACTCCAAAAAAGTCTCGTAATGGCAAAACTCTTCGGATTATGGACTCGGAGTGTTTTGATGATGCAATTATCATGCCCATGATAAATGCCCCAATTGCGGAACTTTGTCCTAGGAAATGTGCTAAAACTGCAAGACCAAACCCTAAGGCTAAGGCGGTTATGAATGGCCCTTCAGGAATATCAAGTCCATGGATTTTTTCTAAAAGCTTTGGAACTAGTTTTATGCCAGCAGCTAAAGCAACTACAAAGAAAGCAAGACTTTGAAGTATCAAGATTCCTACATCGGCAATTTCAATTCCAGCACCTGCAGATGCGTTTCCTAGTATTACAAGTAACAAGACAGCTGCAAGATCTTCTACGATTAAAATTGTAATTATTGTGTTGAATTCTTTTGTTTTTACTAGTTTTAAATCCCGCATTAATCTGAGTGAAATTGCAGTACTACTAATTGACAGGATTCCTGCAAGATATAGAGCCTCTATATGCGACCAACCAAAAGAAAAAGCTCCAACATAAGCTAAAAAGAACATTATTGATAACTCTGTTAAGCCAACAATGATTGCCTTAATTCCTGCTTTACGAAGCTTTTGAAGACTAAATTCCAAGCCAACGACAAACAGCAAAATAATTATTCCAAGTTCTGCAAGGAGATTAATCAATTCGATATCTTCTACAATCCCTATTCCATATGGACCTGCAATCATTCCAATTAAAATAAATCCAATTATTGTAGGGAATTTTATTTTCTTCATAATTCCAGCCCCAATCATTCCACCACCTAACAATAATGCGAGTAGAGCTAGGAATTCTGTAACACCTGATTCAACCAATTATTATTTCTCCATATGTAACAAAATCGTTAATTGATCATCCTTTTTAAATAAAAACCAGATCATCAGTTTTTTGGATCCTGAACAAATTTGCTAAAATCATCATCAAGTAAAACACGATTTCTTGAATAATCTACATCCACTGCAATAATGGTTGGTTTCTCTTTTTCCTTTTTTGCGATATCTAATTTCTCTTGAAATTCCTTAACCGATTTTACATGATATCCATTGACTCCAAAACTTTCAGCTAGTTTAACAAAATCAGGATTATCAAATTCTGTAAACCCTGTTTTACCAAATTCATCATATTGTTTTAATGATATCAATCCCAAATCTCCATCACACCAGACTATGATTATAATCGGAGTCTTTAGCCTTGCAGCGGTTTCCAGTTCCTGCACATTCATCAAAAAGCCTGCATCACCACACAACGCCACAACATTCCTTTGAGGATAAACCATCTTGGCAGCTATGGCACCAGGTAGAGCAAACCCCATAGAACAAAAACCGTTTGGAATAAGACATGTATTTGGTTCAAAGGTTTCGTATATTTTGGCAATCCATAATTTATGGGCCCCAACATCTGAAAGAACAATATCCTTTTCATCCAGTGCATCTCGAACATCAATAATTAATTTCTCCGGTTGTATGGGATATGATAGATCATCTGTAAAAGATTGAATTCTAGTCTCTACTTCTTGTTGTATTTTCCTAAAGGTCTCAGGCATATCTTTTCGGGGCAAAATTATTTTATCTGGATTTTTTTGTTGTTGAATTTCCATGTCTTCTAAAATAGAATCTATTGCAAATTTTATATCTGAGACAATCTCTATTTCAGGCCTATAAAATGTATAAACCTCAGAGGGGGTAAAATCAATATGAATTATTTTTTTATCTAATTTAGAATTCCAACTTATCGGACTATATTCAACAAGATCAATTCCTATGGCTATCACCACATCTGCCTCATTCATTGCAAGAAGTGCGTGATCTGCATCTTTGATTCCTATAGTTCTTAGATGTCTATCATGGTCATCTCTTATGACCCCTTTTGCCATGAATGTGTTCATTGAAAATAAACCGGTTTTTTCAACGAATCTACGAATGGATTCGCTTGCATCTTCTCGAATGCATCCATTTCCAATGAATACCATGGGTTTTTTTGAATTTAGAATCATTGAAGATGCCTCTTTGATTAGTCTAGTATTTGCAGTCGGCCTATAGATCTTTTGGGGAATAATTGGCGGGATATCTGATTTCCTTTTTGCAATATCTTGAGGTAATTCAATATGAGTAGCTCCTGGTTTTTCCTCCAAGGCAATTTTAAAAGATCTTCGAACGATTTCTGGAATATTTTTGGCGTTTCTGATAGACCAGTTCCACTTAGTTATGGGTTTAAACATTGTAATCACATCCATGTTCTGATGGCTTTCTTTGTGAAGTAGGTGTGAATCCTTTTGACCTGTGATGGCAAGTAACCTAGACCTATCCATATTTGCATTAGCTACTCCTGTAGCCAGGTTTGTAGCGCCAGGCCCTAAAGTTGCTAAACAAACTCCTACCTTTCCTGTCAGCCGTCCATAAACATCTGCCATAAAAGCAGCACCTTGTTCGTGTCTAGTTAAAATAAATTTGATTTTGGATTCTAAAAGTGAGATCATTAAATCTGCATTCTCTTCTCCTGGAATTCCAAAGATGTACTCAACATTTTCGGTCTCTAGGCATTTTACCAATAAATCTGAGGCCTTGATTTTATTCTGATTATTTTTTATACTTGAAGATGATTTACCCGGAGAAGTTTCAGAGTCTATTGACACGTTGTTAACAATAAATATTTTCTAATGTAGATAAAGTTATCTAAAATATAATATTATTTTTTAGTTTTATTGCCAAGCATATCTTTTGGATTATACAATAATATAATATTGTCAAATAATATAATATTGTCAAATAACATATTTTCTTGAATGATTCAAAAAACTAGATTGTCTTTAAAAAATTAAAACCAGATTATTTTATTAAAAAATTTATTCTTGAATTATACAAGACCTAGAAAGATCGGTTCTGATTCAAACGATTTATTTGCAACATATAACTCTCGTACAGAATCTAATCTTAGTGGAATTTCAAAACCAATGTCCTGAACAATTTTAAAACCGGGTGGGATTCTAATACTAAAAATATTTTTATTTTGTTCAGGTGATGCATTGAATGTTTTTGGTGCATATATTCTGTCATCTTGATCTTTTAAAAACCAATTTTCCCCATAAACAATAACTTCTCGTTTACCAAAATTTTCTATCTCTACTTTAGTTATTAAAAAAATCCCTCCATCTAGTGGTTTTTCGCCGTTAATTCCAAAGTCTGTCTTTTTTACTTCAAGAAGTTTGTATTGTAAATCATTTGTTATAATACTTGTTGGAAGATTTTGAGTTTGTATTATGCTAGGTTTTTCTTCAATCATTGAGGGTATTGATATCTCTTCAATTCCCAAGTAGTTTAACCCATAATTGGAAAAATACATTCCTAGAGACCCCAATACTATCCCGATTAAAACGGCTACAACTATGTACTTTTTTGCCAATTATATGCGATAATTTCTAAAGCCGTTGTTAAATCTTTCAAAAATGGTACAAGTTAAAATATACTTTAGATTTAGTGAAATACACAGAATTTGGAATCGAAAGGATCAAAAAATTCATTTCTAAACATTAAACAAAAAGCAAATGATGTATTGAAGAGTTCAATTGATCTTGCTGTTACCACATCACAAAAAATTGATAAAAATATCAAAATGGGCATTGACAAAGCAAAGGATAGTTCTATTGTACAGGAAGCGCAAATAAAGTCTAATAAAATAAGATCAATGGACGCAAAAGATAAAACCAAATACAAGCGAAAAGTAATCCAAGGATTTGTCACAATTAGAGAGATAATTTTTGGTTTATTTGAAAAATTTGTGGGCAGAATAAGGATTGGTACACAATATGGTAAATCTAGTTTAGAATTGTTAAGTGAACTTGCAAAACTAAAAGAACTTGGAATAATCACAGAAAAAGAATTTGAGAATAAGAAAAAAGAAATCTTAGATAGGATTTGATGAAATATTAATAAAAATATTCTAATCTTCTATCTGGTAATTACTATTGCTAGTTTAATTGGATTTTTAATTATGACAAATTACAGTTGGTTTTCTGAAGGATGGTTGACTGGTTTGGGTATCCTTATTGGGGGAATTGCAGCAGGTATTTTACTTACTTATTTAAAAATTAAGGGATAATTCAAGATAAAATATTTTTTTTTGCAATTAAAAAAATAGATTAATTAAAATTGTTGAATACCTTTTTTAATACATGGTTATACTTTCTGTGGATGAAATAAAAAAATTAGATGAAGCATGCAAGAAACTCTTAGAGGAGGAAAATATCCGACATGTTGGAGTGATTAATCAACTTGGGAATTTGATTGCAGGTGGGTTTAGGAAGAATCAACCTTCTTTGTTGTCTGATGATAAGGTTAGGATGGTTTACATGCAAATGCAATTGGACTATCAAATGAGACAAGATCTGAATGATGTTTTAGGACCTATAGATTACATTGCCTCTAGACGAAAAAATCAATTAATAATTACAGTTCCAATAGGAAAGAATTTGGTCTTAATTTCAGCAGAACCCAATTCTGATGATAAAAAAATAATTAAAAGAGCTGAAGAATTGTTTGATGATATCAAAATCACTTCGATTTAATTAAAATTATCAAATTATTTATCAATGAAAAAATAAAATGTTTTTTGAATCTCCCTATTGAAAATATTAAAAAAGAAAGAATGGAAAATGGGATTATTCGTTGAAGTCACTTTTTAGTTTCTGGCTACCTGATAACCCTAAAAAGAGATTAAGATGCATTTATCGTCTTTTTCCTTGTGTAGAAATTTTTCTTGCAGTTGTACGTTTTGCAGTTGTACGTTTTGCAGTTGTACGTTTTGCAGTTGTACGTTTTGCAGTTGTACGTTTTGCAGTTGTACGTTTTGCAGTTGTACGTTTTGCAGTTGTACGTTTTGCAGTTCTTTTTACACTACTTTTTTTAGGTGCAGTCTGAGCAGAATTTTTTCTAGATGCTGTTGTTTTTCTTCTTTTTGAAGAAGACCTTGAAGCCTCTTCGGCTTTTAGCTTTGCATTTCTTTTTCTAGTTCTGGCTGCCTTTAGTGCAGCTGCACTTCTTTGAGCTTTAGTCTGTACCATGCTAAAATATTTGCAGAAAACAGTGTCTTATAGTAGAAAAGTTAATTGTTTTTACATAAAAGAGTAGTTTATGATTCACACTTTTGCTTAGTCGTATTTGTAATTTGATTAATAAACAAGGTCAAAAAAATTGAAAGTAAGGAAAAAATGAATATTGAAAAAATAGAAAATTCTTTCACGGTTTCTGATGACAAAAAATTTTCATTTGCAAAAAAAGGAATGGTGGCATCTGCGTTTCCTAAAGCCACAAAAGCAGGAGTTGAAATGCTCAAAAAAGGTGGTAATGCAATAGATGCCGCATGTGCCACTGCTTTGGCATTAGGAGTTTGTGAACCTCAAGCATCAGGGATTGGTGGTCAATCAATGGCAATAATCCACATTAATGGAAAATCCATTGCAGTGGATGGTTCAAGCCGTTCTCCATCTTTGGCACATTCATCGATTTTTTCCAAAGTAAGAAATCGTAAATTTGGATACAAGGCAACTACTGTTCCAAGTACGCTTGCAACAATTGGTTTTTTACATAGTAGATATGGTCGACTAGATTGGGCCAAAATAGTTAGTCCATCGATTAGGATTGCAAAAAAGGGTTATAAAATTACACAACTTCAGCATGATTTACAAATAAGAGAGTTAGAAAGTTTTCTTTCAATTAAATCCAAATCTGGGGCAAAATATTTCCTTAAAGACGGACTTATTCCTTATGATGTGGGTGATAGATTCATTCAGGATGATCTTGCTGATACACTATCAATAATTGCAGAACAAGGTTTTGATAGTTTCTATCATGGGCCAATTGCAAAAAAAATTGAACAGGATATGAAACAAAACCATGGCTTGATTCGTGAGGAAGATTTAGCCTACATACCAGAACCCATGGAGAAAAAACCCCTCAGTCGAAATTATAGGGGTGTGTCAGTTGTAACCTTACCTCCACCGGCTGCAGGAAGAACTTTGTTACTTACATTAATGATGCTTAATCATCTACCTTCCAAGTTTTTACGTAGCTCCAAACCTAGCTCATATCATTTTGTTGCAGAGACATTTAGAAAGGCATTTTTACACAGAGTTCAAGTTCCTTTTAATCGTCATACTTATGATCAAATTCAAGACAAAGTACATTTACAAAGATCCTTTGCAAAACATATGGCAGAATCAATTCACAATTCCATGGATGCAACCTTGCCAATGATAGATCCTGATTTTGGTGGAGAAGATACAACTCATCTTTCAACAATGGATGATGAGGGAAATGCTGTTGGGATAACTCAATCAATAGAGCTTGCATATGGTTCAAAAGCAGCAGCCGAAGGTCTTGGATTTCTTTACAATAATTACATGTCTGCATTTGAGTTTACAAATCCCAATCATCCATATTTTATTCGACCAAATGCAATACCATGGACTTCAGTTTCACCTGCGCTGGTTTTTCTTAACAAAAAATTATGGATTGTAATGGGCAGTCCAGGAAGTCAGAGAATTTTTTCAACTGTAACTCAGTTTCTTTCTAGAATAGTTGACGGTGATCTATCAATGGATGAGGCAATCAAAAGACCAAGGTTTCATTGTGCTATAGGTGGTACAATTAGCATAGAGGAAGGTGGATTTCGTACTGAAATAATTAATTTTCTCAAAGAAATGGGATATGAAATTTCAGTGAAGGATAGATATTCATTTTATCATGGTGCAATTCATGCTGTAATGAAACTACAAACCCAACCAGGATTCCAGGGTGTTGCAGAAATTAGGCGTGATGGGACTGCTGGGGGATTGGATTGACCAAACTACCTGTTTTGCTTTCTATTCCACATGGTGGAACAAAAAAACCTCCAGAGCTTGATGGTCATTTATGTATACTTGAAAAGGATCTGTTTGATGATTCTGACCCTTTTGTAATTGAAATGTATGATTTAGGTGAAAAAGTGGAAGGTGTGATTAAGACAAATATTGCAAGAGCGTTTGTAGATCTCAATAGATCATTGCAAGATCTCCCTCCTCAGAACCCAGATGGCATGATAAAAAGTGCTACATGTTATGAAAAACCAATTTACAAACCAGGTGGAGAACCTGATGATTCTCTAAGAAGTGTATTAGTTGAAATGTATTACAAACCGTATCACAAGTCAATTCAAAAAAGTATTCATGAATTGAATTTACAATTGTGTTTGGATTGTCATTCCATGGCATCTGTGGCACCAAACGTGTCTCCTGATGGAAATAAAAAGAAACGACCGATGTTTTGTCTTTCCAATCAAGATGGAAAAACATCATCTAGTCAAATGATTGAACTTTTAGCGTCATGTATGTCTGAATCATATGAGATTGACCGTAGGAATATCTCACTAAATGATCCATTTCATGGGGGACATATTACCAAAACATATGGCAATAATCCCATTCCTTGGATTCAAGTTGAGATGAATAGGGATTTGTACCTGGCTAAGGAATGGTTTAATGAAGAAACTTTGTCTATAGATTCTTCTCGTCTAAGGGATTTAAACAAAATGTTTGAAAATTCATTAAATCTGTTCTTCTCAAGAATATGATATTATATGTGAAATTTTTTCTTAAAATGAAAAATTGAGGCCTGCACTATTTTCTATCTTTATTAGAAAATACCACTGGCTCTAATTTTTTGGTTTAATGGAATCGGGGTTTTTTTGAATGTAGTGAAACATGCACAACAAGTTTGTGTTACATTGACATTTCATATACGAAAAATTAAATGGAATTATTTAAACCTTGATCGAATTGACTTTATTAGGAATAAAATCAACTAATGGTTAAAACTCAATGGCGATCCTATGAAATCAAATCTAATATTTTAGATTCTTCATTTTACAAAATAAAAATTGGATTTTAGCTGGAATTTTAAATTTCAAATAAACCATTACTATCTAATTCTTTTTAGATCTGAAATTATGTGACTAAATCTAGTTGCCATTTGGTTTGATCCCGTAATTTTTTTAATGAAATATATTCAGTAGATCGGTTGAAATCTCATGGGATTTGAGGATTCAGTTTTAATTTGTGATGAGGTAGATCCAATTTTAAATAAGATTTTAGAAGATAATGGGCTAAAAGTTTCTTATGAACCCACAATTACTCCTCAACAAATCCAAGAAAAAATATCTAGCTTCAATATCGTCATTGTTCGAAGCAGAACAACATTAACTAAGGAAATTATTGAAAAGGCAGAGAATTGTAAAATTATTGCACGTGTAGGTGTCGGCCTTGACAATGTTGATCAAGATGCAGCTAAAGCAAAAAATATTCGTGTAATCAATGCAGTAGAAGGAGCAATGAATGCAGTTGCAGAATTAGTTTTAGGATTAATGCTATCATTAGCACGCCAAACTGCAAGGGGTGATAGAGCAATACGCGATGGTAAATGGCTAAAAAAAGAACTGAAAGGAACAGAACTTCGTGGAAAATATTTAGGAATTATTGGCATGGGTAATATTGGAAAGAGATTGGGGAGACTTGCCAAAGCATTAAACATGAATATTATTGGTTATGATGTTATTCCAATAGATGAAGAATTTTCTAAAGAAGTTGGATTGATGAAAGCAGATCTTGACACGCTTTTACAAAGTTCTGACTTTGTCTCGATTCATGTGCCTCTATTAGATTCAACATATCATTTGATTAACTCTCAAAAATTATCGACAATGAAAAAAACTGCAAAAATTATCAACACCTCTAGGGGAGGTGTGATAGACGAGGATGCACTTTATGAGGCAATAAAAAATGAGAATCTGGGTGGTGCAGCATTGGATGTTTTTGAAAAAGAACCTGCAATTGGAACTAGATTGGCAGAATTAGATAATGTCATTCTTACTCCTCATATTGGCGCTCAAACCAAAGAAGCACAATCTCTTGCAGCAAATGTAATAGGAGAAAAAATTATTCAGATTCTTAGAGGCGTAATTTGAGTCAAATACTCTGATCACATCAAAAAATAACTAAAAAAGCTTGACTGATACGTGATTAAATATCGTCTTAATCTTTTTAACACCAATTTTGGGGAAAATTCTTGTTGAAATATCAGGGCATACCTAACATAATACCCAAAATACAAAGTATTTCTAATCTTAATTTTATTATCATAATTTCTCTTGGATTGATTTTCTTATCATCTATATCCAATTCAGTTTATGGTGAAACTGCAACAGTTATTGTTGAAGGAAATGCATTTGAAGTTGAATATTTTGGTGAAGGTGTATCTATTTCTTCAATCGAGGCAGACCTGGATTTTGTCTCACTAATATTTAGTGTAAATGTTGGAAATTCTCCTGGAATCTTAGATGTAACATTTGAGCGAAGTTTCTTTGATTCTCTTTATCTGGGCGAAGATGACGCCTTTATTGTTTTAGCTGATGGTGATGAACCTAATTATTTTGAAACCATAACAACTGCAAAAACTAGAACTTTGAGTATAACGCTTCCTTCAGGAACAGATGAAGTTGAAATTATTGGCTCCGTATTTGGAAGTCCAACACCAGAACCAACACCAGAACCAACACCAGAACCAACACCAGAACCAACACCAGAACCAACACCAGAACCAACACCAGAACCAACACCAGAACCAACACCAGATCTTACTCTTATACCAACAAATGATGTTAAAGTTGATGATAAGCCAAAAACTGAATGTGGATCAGGAACCATTCTAAAGAATGGAGTTTGTATTGTGGATGAAAGATGTGGAGAAGGTGCTATTCTAAAGGATGGGATATGTATCGCTAAATCTGGATCTTCTTCCTCTATTACCAAATCACTCGGAAGAGAATTAATTTATGGTTTTGTTGCAGCCTTTGTTATTGCCGGAATAATTGGTATAGTTCTTGGAATTATGTCTAAAGCAAGCAAATCTTCTTAATCAGAATTTCCACATTTTGAGTCTTCATTCATCATTTGAATAAACTCAAAACCTGACTGTGTAATTGTAGTTTGATATGGTATTATTCCAATTATTTTAGTCTCAAAATTTGTTATTACTAGCATTTTGCTTGGGTCTAATCTGATTGCCCCTTCATCATAAAATTCCCAATCCATGTGTAATAAAAAATACTGTGATTCTGAAAAATTTTCCGAGTAAAAATTTCCCTCTATGACTTCAGATATTTGTGGCTCAATTTTTGTTTGTCCAAGCTCAAATTCCCCTTTAAGTTCATCTGCATAATAAGTTGAAATTTTCAATCCGTTGAAACTAACAAAAAATGGTAAAGGGTTGCATAATTGGATTTTCTCATCATTTGACATTTCAAAATATCTAAATTCACTATTTGGAGTTCTTACCTGCAATTGTTCAACAGCATAGATGCTCCATAGTCCATATAATATAGGAATAATTATTACAATTATTGCAATTACAGTAATAATCGAATATTTGTTCATCTCTCTAAGCTAAAATAATTTTATTATCAATTAAATACTGAAATGCATTTACAAAGGTTTCATCAGAGATTTTTTCATCTACCCACCAAATTGTAATTATTTTTATCCACTCTGGAATGAAAATTTTATTCATACTTTCTTTATCAATCAAATAAGGAAAATTAATGATGTCAGTTTCAACTGTTTTTTGTATTGCATCCATAAAAATTCCTCCAGATAATTCATTATTTATCCAACCAATTGCAATCTCTTTGGTATAATATGGGATTACAATATTTCCAGAATCAACTAGATTAAATTCTGCGGTATACTCTGCGCCTGAATATTGCAAATCAATAAAGTATTTTCCTTCTGGGAAAATCTGTTTTTCAAATGGAAATGGTGATGGGACTTCTGTTTTTAAATTTGAGATCTCAATGGGTATGGCACTACTTCCTTTCCCTACGTCATCTCTGATGTGAATTATGGCAAGATCTCCTGTTATCTCACTTACCTCTATTGTATAGATTAATTTTTCACCATAGCTAAAAGTTGTCTGATCTAAAAGGATTTGAATTGAGGGCACCGCTGATGCATTTGGGAAAATGACAAATAATGTGGCAAAAATCATTAAAATTAGAAAAACCGTTTTCACACTGGAAAATATTTTTGTTTGGTAATAAAAACTGGCAGAATTTCTCAGGAATCTTTTTTAATGATAAATTTACATTTTGATTATCGAGTTTTCTGCGGACGCGACTCTTTGAGTGAGGTTAGTAGCCCACTCTTAGAGATTTTTAAAGATTATCATATTCTAGGCTTGATGACTCCATTTCAGTTATTAAAGGGGATTTTATTAGTGCCCTTATGCCTAGTTTACAAGATAAGGTGTGGATAAGACTATGGAATGAAAATTCTACTGATATCCGTGATCGAGTAGTTGGTTGGCGTAAACAAAATGCAATAACTCGAATCGATAAACCAAGTCGAATTCAAAGAGCAAGAAGGCTAGGCTACAAGGCAAAACAAGGCATTGTTGTGGTTAGAATGAGGGTTGGAACCGGTGGTATGAGAAAACAAAGACCACGTGGCGGAAGACGACCAAAACATCTTGGTGTAACTCGTATAAAGGCTGATGATAGCATGAAATCCGTAGCAGACAGAAGGGTTCTTGAAAGATATCCTAACATGAAACTTTTGGGTTCATACTTTGTTTACAAAGACGGAATGCATTATTGGTTTGAAACAATCTTGGCTGATCCTCAACACCCCAGAATCGCTCAGGATAAAGAATTAAGAAATAGAATTGGTCCTCCAGCTGTCTAGAATTGAACTTTAAATTATTACTTCCCTCTTTGTTACTCTTAGTTTTTACCCCTGCCTTTGGTGCTCTTTCTGATGCTACGGGTCTTGTTAATCGATTTGATATAGAAACTGCTGGCCATTTATTTGAAATAACTGTCACCTCTAATTTTGATGTACAGGAAGTTGAATTTGATAAAAATAAAAAACAACTTACATTTCATATAATTAGTAGTCTTGAAAATAATTTAGGTGAGATTATTATACCTAAAAACTTGCTAAGTGGAAATTTTACTTTTTATCTAAATGATCAGGAACATTATCCAAAAATTAAAACAAATGAAAAAATTGCCTTTGTCACTCTCAACTTTACGGGTACGGGAAATAATAGAGTGGATGTGTTTGCTACAAACTATCTAGAAGATATGGATGAAATAATTATATTTGAAAATAATGTTACGTCTGGTCAGGAAAATAATTTACCAGAAGGTGGTGGTTGTCTTGTTGCTACAGCTACTTTTAATTCTGAGCTTGCACCACAAGTACAGCAATTAAGAGAATTACGAGACCATAAATTATTACAAACAAAATCTGGATTATATTTTATGAGCTCTTTTAATACTTTCTATTATTCTTTCAGCCCACAAGTTGCAGATCTGGAAAGAGAATTTCCAGTGTTCAAAGAAGCTGTAAAAATTGGAATTACGCCTTTATTACTTTCCTTTTCACTTTTGAATAACGTGGATATGAATTCAGAGATTCAAGCAATAGTTTATGGTTCTAGTGTTATCCTTCTAAATTTGGGAATGTATTTTGTGACTCCTATACTTATTGTAATGAGGATAAGAAAAAGATGAAAAAATCAACAATTGGAGTTATTGCTATTGTAGTCAGCGTGATTGTTTATTATTCTATAATGTCATTGTTGTTTAGCCTTTGAAATTTTGAAGATATCTCGTTTTTGGATTTTAAATTTTTAGCGATAATAATTATTCAATCTAGGTCTAACAAAACTATGCAATAGTTTGTGTGATCCTAACCCCGTTTACTTTTATTTTCTAAAAAAGACAGAAAAAGAGTTGACTGAAGCCAATTTTCGGGAAAATAAACTTCATGATATTGCTTTTATGGGTTTGAGAACCGCCATTGGAGTGATATTCATTGCTCATGGAACAGGAAAATTTAATCCTGGTTTTGTGAATTTTCTTACTGGACCACTAGGTCTTCCAGCTGAAATGCAAATTCCAATTGCTTTGGCTGAAACAATTCCTGGAATATTGCTAATTTTAGGAGTTTTATCTAGAATCTCTGCTTCACTTCTATCAATTATCATGCTGGGTGCAATATTCTATGTCAAAGGTGCATCAAATCTCACAGGAGATGGTGCATATGAGCTGGATCTAATCCTACTTGCTGCAAGTCTTGTGATTATTGTTGCAGGACCTGGACGTGTATCTCTCTCCCACATCGTAAAAAAGTTACCTCGCTGTTTACACTAGGTTTTCGATATTTTTATTTTTCAAAATTCCTTTTTTAATTTCAGAAATGTATTGTTTTTATTTTACACGAATCAAAATTATTTGTGACAAATGACAAACTTGCGCTAATTGGAGGATTTTGCATTGTTGCGGCATTATCCATAGTAATTGTAATTTTTCGATAGATTCAATCCAGATTATCTTTACCTTAACACATAAAATACTCCACTTGCCAAAACTGTATGTTGGGGAAAAAAGAAGCCTTATCTTTTCTCAAGAAAAATAATAAATCGATTATACAAGCCTGGCAAAATTACAAACTACAGATTGGTAGGTCAAATAATAGCAAATTAGACGGTGTTTTTGAGCAAATGTTCAAAGCATGGTTGCTTTCTAATAAAAAAGCAATTACTCTATTGGAAAAAACTCCTAAGAAGAGCCAAAAATCTACAAAAACTAAAGACCTCAAACCTAAAAATTCTAAATCCTGAATTTCTAGAAAATGATTTGGATCTTTTTTGCAACATAAAAGTCAAAATTAAAAATAACTAATAATTTTTACAGGGTTATTCTTCATTGATTAATTTTTGAATCATAGAGTCTAAATGTCCTGATTGACCAAATGACACATCCCTTAAAATCCCCTTTCTGTCAATCAGAATGGTTGATGGGGTACCCTGGAGTGAAAATTTCTCAAAAGTCTCTGGAGTGTATTCTCTTGATTTAAAATGATCTTTTACTCTTTGAATTATTTGATTTCTATATTCTTCTGGTTGTGAATCAAACTCTGGAATTTGAGGATAGATGAATTTCATAATTTGGTCTTGGGTCACCTTTCCATTAACTTTGGTTAGGTTATCCATTCCTAATGGAAAAGGGATCTTGAAAGGCAATTTGTTGCCATCTTTTAATTGCCCATACATTGACAGAGCCTTTTTTGTCTCCCCGATTACTTCACCTGTCTCTGCGAGCATTTTCAAATTCTCTAATGTATTTTTATCAAAATCCTCAAAAGCCGTAGCAATTCCTAAAACCCTCACTCCCTCATCTTTGTATTTATTGTAAATTTCTATGGCCTCTGGGATTGCATGCATAAAACATCCTGGACAATTCACTTGAAATACTTCTACTAGCACAATCTTATCTTTTTCCTGATCTAGGCTGGTTGGTGCACCTTGAACCCATTCTGATACCCCTAGACTAGGTGACTTTTGGCCGATTACTGCACTCATTAAACCTAATTCCCTTTTTTCCATTAAATACATATCTGAATTTTAAAGATCTCATGTCGATGAGATTATTTTTTGAATTCTATTGTCTAGTTACACTCAGAACAAATCTTATCACTTGACACTTTTCCTCTACGGTGGTCCAATTGATATTCATGAGATTTTTCCTCTTCTTTTACTTCTTTTCCACATTTTCTACAAACAAACATTATTTCACCTTCCTATGAACTAAATTGTGAGATTCAAAGCCATTTTTACACGATTAGACGCAATCATACACTCACTATTCCCTTTTTGTTTAGGCCTTGACCTCAGTATTCATTAGAACTTCATTGAATTTAAGAAAGGCGTTTTTTTACAATAATTAATTTTCAAAATTGTGCGTAATCTAGATTAACCTAATATAGGACACAAAAACCTCCAAAACCAAATGCAAGTAGTGACTGAAGATAGATTACAAATCTTTGCAGAAATGGAGAAAAAATATGAACAAAAAGACACTACGTATTTTGTAAATCTTTTAGATCATCCTGATTATGTTATCCGAACTAGAGCAACTTGTATTTTAGTAGACTTTGGTGGTGAAGATAAAGTTCCTCATATTGCCAAAGTTCTCAAACATGATGAAAATGAACTAGTAAGACATGAGGCTGCATTCTCATTAGGGCAAATGTGTCTTTCTAGCGGAATAAGCCCTCTTATTGATGCAACTCTAAATGATTCTAGCATGTTTGTAAGACATGAAGCTGCAATTGCACTTGGAGTAATTGGATCAAAAGAGGCAAAAGATGCACTAGAAAAAGCCTTGAATGATCCTGATAAACCTGTTGTAGAATCTGCGGTAGTTGCACTATCTAATATTGAATTTATGGAAAAATTAAGCAAAAACGAAAAATTTGCCAAGTTGACGGGTGGATAAAATGAATCTAACTTATGGAATAATTATTGTCGTCGGTTTACTTATTGCAGCTATCTTGGGAATGATTGCAATGGATCCTGGATATTTGTCAGAAGCTCCTGCCATGCCAACTGGAGAAAAACCAACTGTTTGTACGATGGAGTGGTTACCACAATGTGGTATGGATGGAAAGACATATGGTAATTTATGTATGCTACATTTTGCAAATGTGGAGTTATCTCATCCCGGTGAATGTGTTGAAGGTGAATCCGAATCAACACCTGGGTCAACAACAGAACCAGTTACAGAACCAGTTACAGAACCAGTTACAGAACCAATTACAGAACCAATTACAGAACCAGTTACAGAACCAATAACAACTCCATCTATGGGATCACCATTAGCTCCTCAAACTCATATGGTGTCAGTTCCAGAAGGAAGCGGAGTTACAGGATGTGAAGAAACTAACGAATGCTATATTCCGTATTCTCTAACAATTCAAGTTCAAGATACTGTTTCATGGAGTAATGATGATACTGCAGCTCATACTGTAACTGCAGGAAGTGTGGCAGATGGACCATCAGGTATTTTCGATAGTGGTTTGTTTATGCCTGGGAGTACTTTTGATTTTAAATTTGATGAACCAGGACTCTATCCTTACTTTTGTATAGTTCATCCCTGGATGACTGGAGAAATTATTGTAAATGAATTTAAAGAAATAATTGCAACTTCTGAAGAATCAATTCCAGAAGAAACTGTTTCTGAAGAACCTATAGTAGAAGAACAACTCTCTGGTCCAGTAGAGGTTACGATGGCAATAGGCTCAGGTCAGCTTGGATGTGAACTAACTAACGAATGCTATCTTCCTTATCAAGTCGAAATTAATTCTGGCCAAACGGTGATTTGGAATAATATTGATTCTGCAGCCCATACGGTTACTAGTGGAGTCCCTCCAAGTCCAGATGTTAATTTTGATTCAGGTATGATTATGGTGAATCAATCATGGGAGTTTACTTTTACCGATTCAGGAGAATTTGATTATTATTGTATGGTGCATCCTTGGATGGTAGGCAAGATAGTAGTTATCTAATCATTATAGTGCTGTAACTTTACTTCCTTTTTCATCTGACTCAAATTTGTATATTCTCTCAACTGCAGAATTTTCAAATATCTCTGCATCATGTGTTATAATTATAAACTGCATTGCCATATCAGAATTTGAGATGTTTGATAATTGGGATAATACTTCAACCAATGATTTTTTTCTTTCAACATCAAGATGAGTAGTCGGTTCATCAAGTATCATTAAATTAAGATTTGAGGATCCCAAGAGTTTAGCCATACCAAGCCTCAAAGCCAAGGCAACACTTACCTGTTCTCCTCCACTTAATGATTCTAAATCTAAAACCTCTTTTTTTGAAAAACATGTAATAGTGATATCTCTTGCTTTTTCTGATAATTGCATTCTTTGAATTTTGGTATTTAGTAAAGTAAGATACTCAGACGCTTTTGCTGAAATGGTGTTTAGTGCCCATGATCTAAGACTTGTTGCAACAGAACCATCTCTGCTGAAAATATTTGATTGAATTGAATCTAACTGAGTCATGTATTCTTTTACTGTTTTTAATTCAATAATTGCCTTTTCAATTATTTTTACTTGCTCCTCACTCTTTGAAATTTTTTCTGTTATTGCTCCTAATTGCTGATCAATAAGTGAAAGATTTGATTGTTTTTCATTAATAGCATTTTTGAGTTTTGTAAATTCAATCTCATCAAATCCCTTGACATCTTTTTCTAAATTTAAAATATTTTCAAAAATTATTTTAGAGTGTAAGTCGATTTGAGATATCTCCACGAGGTTGCTAGTTGAGGATGAGGGAATTTTCTGAACATTTATTTTCTTAATCTTGTTTTCTTCTTTAATTTTTTTCAACTCTTCCTCGTTGTTAATTGAATGGGCTTTCAAAACTGCTTCAGCATCTCGAGCAATTTGTAACTTTTTTACAAATTCCAACTTTTTTTTACTGTACATTTCTTGTTCTTTTTTTGATGCAACAATATTTTCCTGAATCAAAACAAGTTCTTCTTTAAGATGCTTTTCTTGAAACAAGGGGTTTAATTTTTCAACTTTTGAATCACAAACAGGGCATCTATTATCCTTCAATTGAAGTTTGGTAGCAAGTAATTGTTTTTCTCTAAGTGATGCTGCTTGATTGAATAATTCTTGAATTTTCTTTTGGACTCCATCTATGGCCAAATCTACTTTTTCCACCTTGGATTCTAAGTCTCTTTTTAATTCAATACTCTGAAAACATCCCTCACAATCTCGTATTTTACGCTCGTTTTGTAAAATTTCTTGCTGAATTTCGTGGATTGCCTCTCTAGCATAAGCTTGAAGTTCTTGTTTTCTTAATTCTAATTGTTTTATTTTTTCAATTTTAGGAGTGTCTTGTTCAACACGTATCCGTAAATCTAAAAGGTCTTGTTGTAATTGTTTATGCTCATTACTTAAATTTTCTTTTTTGGGTATTGCTTCTTTTAGTTGATTTTGATGTGTTTCTAAATCTCGTAATAAAATATCGGCATGAGTATCATCGTATCCAACATCTCCTCGTATTTTTTCTCGAAAATCTTTAGTAGCCTCTTTCATAGAGTTTGAAGCTACATCTAATTTGTCAATACCAATGACTGCATTGATTAATTCCTTGAATTCCTTTGGTTTTGCTTTGATAATTGAATTCAGTTCTCCCTGTTGAACTATAGATGCAATTTTTAATTTTTCAAAATCCAAACCAATTATTTTTTCAATTTCATTTGTCATTGATTCTCCAAATTGTTTTCTCTCTCCAGCTGCGATTTCTTTAATTCCTTCATCTGTTACTTCAGAAAACCTAGCTGCCAATCCTCCTTTACTATCTATTTTTCTAACAGCTACGTATTGTTTGCTATTAATTGTAAAAAAAACTTTTGAAAATCCTTGTATCGCACCACGTTTTATCAAACCTTTGTTAGATTTTCTTGTGTGTTGACCAAACAATGCAAAAGTTAACCCATCTATGATGCTTGATTTACCTGCACCATTTTGTCCTACAAAAACAGTTACCCCATTTTCAAAATCTAATTTTGTCTCTTTATGTGATAGAAAATCACCTAATTCTATTGATGTAATCATTTTGCTTTCTCTTTTTTAAAATTTTCAAAACTCTCTAAAATAACTTGAGTTGCTTCTTTGATTTGATTTTGTGCCAAAGGTGGAAGTAATTCTTTTATGGCAAAGTTTGCAATTTGTTCAGATCCTAACGCCCTGATTGACAACCTGAACATTTCATCATTAATCACATTTGGTCTGTCTAGAAATATCGATGAATCTAAAGCATTTTTTGATATGATTCTCCAAAAACATCTCAATGTTTGTGCCTGAAGCTGGCTAATTTGAGCTTGAATATAGTCAGTCTCAATATTTTCTCCTTGAATTTTAATCTCCACAATGGATTTCCTTTCGAATGATGAGACCTTTTTTATTGCTTCAACGATTGTTTTGGCCAACTCCTCATAGTTTGTTTTAAATGAAAATTGAGGTCTTGTATCCAATTTTATCCAATTGGGATTAGCTTCTTTCTCAGAGATATCTATCTCAAAAAATCCCTTTTTACTTTCTTTAATTCCCTCACTTGTTGTAATCTCAATTGAACCCGGATATGCAACAGGACCCCCTAAATGATTAAAATTTCGATTATCCATATCATGAAGATGCCCCATAGCATAGTATGTGAAATTCTTTGGAAGATCTGTTGATTGTAATTCTCCTGCAAACTTGTTAAACTCTGTAATTCCTTGATGAAGTACCAAAATTTTGTGACCATTGTGTGTCTTTGCTATTTTGTCAACTTCACAAAATTTTTCTTCAAATCGTGAAATCTCTGCTTTTCTAATTTTATCAAAACCTGCTAATAATACCCCTTTGTATTCTATGGGTTTTCCTTGTCCGATATATTTTGAGAATTCCAAGTTATGATACACATAAGGTATTGGTGTAGTTCGAATTCTACTAATATCATGTTCTCCTAAAATAAAAAAAGAGTCTATGCTATTTTTTTTTAATCTTTTGAGGGCATTTGCCATTTGAACAATAGCAGTTCCACTTGGATTTGGAACATGGAAAATATCTCCAGCAAATATTACAAAATCTACATGATCCTTAATTGATGTATCGATGGATTCATTAAATGATAGGTAAACATCTTGCTCTCGCTCTTCTGAGGCATATTGCACTAGACCCAAATGAGTATCTGAAATATGTGAAAATAACATTTAATCCAACAATAAATCTTTTTGAATCAACCCTTGTGTTGATTCTACTGCAATTTCATTCATCTTTTCAGCATTTGCCCATGCATTAACTGCACTTTGATCCGAACCCATTACCTTTTCTTTGACTTCATCAACATGAACCAAAGATGGAAGGTTAGTCCATTGACCAACAAGAACTGCATCACCTACGTTCAAAGATGTTAACTGGGAAATTAATTCGCGGCTAGTAGATTCAGTGGCTGAGGCTATCTGGCGCTGATCATCTTCTTGAATTATCTTCATAATTGCAAAGGAACCCATTTGGCTTAGTACATTAAGATCAACACTTCTGGGTCTTTGAGAAACAATTCCAAGCCCTAATCCAAACTTTCTCCCTTCCCGTGCAATTTTTGCTGCCCAGTATTTTGCGCTAGTATCGTGATCCTTTGGAATGAAAACGTGAGCTTCTTCAATAATTACAAAAATTGGTGAATGAAATCTATAATTTCGCTCTCTTTTTGATTTACCATGTTGTGCTAGGCTTGCATCCTTTCTGTCTTTTAGTAATTGTTGCAAGTAAAATGCCAGTGCCACATTAGCCTGTTTTTCTGACAATTCAGAAATATTCAAAATGTTGGTTTTTCCTTCTTTTATGAAGCTAATGGGATCTCCCATGTCGGGATCTAAAATATCTTCAAATCTGTTTTGAGCTTCCTCTACAATGTCTTGAACTCTAAAGGCCGAAGTTCTAATTTCTTTTAGTTTCTTATCCTCAGCATTTACGATAAATTCTAATTCATTTTCTAACTTGGACCAAAATTCTTTTGATTCTTTAACACTTTTTGTAAATGCCATTCGCAGCACTCTTTGTTGAACATTTGCACCATCTCTAATTTCTAAAACCTCTGATAACTGATCTGCATCAAGTAACCTTGGATTAATTTTTGCATCAATAACATTGATTCGGGGAATATTTAGACTGGTGTAGTCATTATGATAATCAAAAATAATTACTGTACCCTTTAGTTGTCCAATTTGTTTTGTAATAAGAGAAACCAAATTACTTTTCCCCATCCCTGTCATCGCTAAAATTCCTAAATGCCTTGAAACAATTTTATCTAAATTGATCTTGGCCTCGATTGTTTTATTCCTTAACAAGCTACCAATTTTTACCCACCCTTCTTTTGATGAGCTAAAAATTAATTCTAATTCATTTTTGGAGGGTTGGCTTATTTCAGTACCTGGTATGGGAGGTATTGCAGGAATTATGGATTGTCCTTTTGATAATTTATCTAGAAATCCAAGAATTCCAATATTTGCAGTAAAGGTTTTGTCTCGCTTGTTAATCTCAGCAATTTCTGTGCTTTCTGCTGCTTCATCAAAATTTCTAACATCTGCAAATGCAGCACTTGATATTTTTGATTTCTCTACCAATCCCAAAATTTTTCCTTCATTCGTATCGATAATAACATATTCTCCAACTGAAAGTGGTCTTGATGTCAGAGCAGTTACAAAAGTTGGTTTTGATTCTCCTATAACATAACCTAAACTCATCCCAAAACCTCTCTTGACCCGATTTCATTACTTAACCCCAACAAACTTACCATTTTTGAAAGTTCCTTGTCGGATATTTTACAGTTATTATGAGCAAGCTTTAGGGCATATGGATATCCGCCTACACTATTTTTGTATAATTTATTCAGTTCTTTTTTTATTTCCTCTTCCGGATGATCTTCTCCTAAAAACTCTAATTTGATTATTGGTGTTGATTCACTTAATCTTACAAATGTAGATGCAATTGTTTTATCATGTCCATATTTTTTCTCAACAAATAGTTTTGAAAATCCAGGTGATTTATTAATATGGTTGTAATAAAAAATATCTCCTGCAAGAGACCCAAGTTTTTCAAACTGCTTTTTTGTATTTGATGTCTTTGCTATAAAAATAACATTGTTTTTCTTTTTCATAGTTTTCACCATTAAGGTATCAAGGGTTGATTGTCTGGTCATAAACTGTGAATGAAGGGATCCATCCATTAATACCAAGTCTACCTCGTCAACCGTTTTTTCACATGCATCAATCTCCATTTTACTTGCAATTCTGGAAATGTCGATATCAGAACCTAATCCTGAATCATGGAGGTCAGCTAATATCTCCCCATTTGATTTTATTGAAACTGCAGTGGCCGCCCAAAGCTCAATTCCTTGAAATTTAGTATTGTTAAAACTTGAATCAATCCCTGCAATTACTGCCTCATATTTTGTCGGTTGATATTGCACCCAATTTTCCCTTGCTTTTTGAAGAATTTGCTCAAATTTTGGACCTCTTAGAACAGAGAGCATCTTGTCCCTATTCATTATTGCATCTTTATAGACAGTATTGAGCACAAAAATGGTTATTTTTTTTGAATAAAATCTTTAGGTTATACGAAATGTTGACAATTGAACTCTGATTTTTAGCAAAATGAAAATTTCGTGCCTAGCAAAACCCTTTTTGGGAATACATCAATTCCCTTAAATGGGAAAGATTTGTGCGATGAATTACTAATGGCAGACGAAGTAAAAGAAGAGCCACTAAAGGTTCAAGTTCTTGACAAAATAGGTGCACTAGTAACTGCAGCATTTGGTCTGATTGCAGCATTGGCATGGAACGGCGCAATAATTGCCATCTTTAAAGAAATCTTTGGAGAGGCAGAAAGTATTGGCCCAATGTTGATCTATGCAATCATTGTTACCATCATTGCAGTGATACTGACAATTATTGTTGCTAGAGCAATCACAAATGCAAAGAAAAAAGCATAAAATCCAAAGTTCCTTGATTAATTTTTAAAGTTATGGGGGACTTTTTTTATTATTTTTTAAATATGAAAATCTTTTATTATGAATATTTATTTGGAAATAATTTACTCAATTTTTAAAAAATTGGCAAAAAACTTTTTCAGAAAAATATCGGAGGTTTGTCATGTACAAAAAGTAACAAAACGCCTGTCAACAAGACAAATGATGCCATAAAGTAAATCATAACATGCAAAATTCCAATCCTTTTGCTAAAATAGTGACCGACAAAAACAGTGATTACTCCCATTATTACTAGCCCTATCCCTAAGGCTAAATTTCCAATCTCCAATATTCACATGAAAAATCACAAGTATATCTTTGTCTCTAATTCAATTTTGAAAATACTATTTTAATCCAATTTTTCCTTTTAGGATTATTTTTTCCGAGGTTCCAGACGGTGTGGTGGTATCTATATAACGGATTTCATACCAGTCTCCAATGTGGACTACATCTCCATCAATTTGGCGAGGAATTTTTATCTTTACTTCAAAAATATCTGTATTTTCACCAGTTTCAAGAAGGTAGCTAGAGCTTGCATCAAAACTTGGATTAGATAGAGAAACTCTAATTCCTCCTTCTCCTCGGTATTCTAATCTGTTTAATGGAATTCTATCAACATCTTTGGAGTCTCTATTTGCATCCGGTTCATAGATACGAAGGATAAACTCATGGCCTATTCTTGTTTTATCTGCAGATGTCTGAATCTGAGCATACGTGTTTCTCAGAGAAATTGATTTAACCAAAACCCGTTTCTCACCAGATACATCGGATTCATCCATATACCGCACCTCAACAATGTCGTCTTGATTAATGGGTCTTCCATTAATCGTTTCAGGAAGCTGTAACTTTGCATAAAAAACCCCTGTATCAGGACCAGTCTCAATCATTTTTTCAGGGCCCTCAACAGGAATTCCATTGATAGTAAATTCTAGTAGCCCTGCGGTGAATACTATATCCACTCCTGCATGGGCAATATTCAAATCATCATCTGTAACGTAAAAATTTACAGATGAACCTCCTGATGCTGGAATAGATTCAATTTGATTTTGAGCATCTCTGAATTGGACATTTGACTCCTTTGATACTTGCGACCGTTCAACTTTGTTTTCTAAATCTGTGAATTTAATTGGGCTTTGGGCTAACCCTAAACTTTGAAACCTTTCTGCAGTGCTGGGTTTTACACAAGCTGGAGAACCATTATTTCGAATTATTAGATCAAGGCCAATCTTGCAAGTAATATTTTCAATGGGGATTCCTTTCTTCAATTGTTTCTTTGGTGCTTCAATTTCTGCATTTACAGGAATTACCATAGAACATATCAAAAATAAAGTAAATCCAAAAATAATTTTACTTTTTAACAATTTACTCACAGTAATACTTCTTTTTTTAATCTTAAATAGATTGATGATGAATCCCACTTTTTGAATCGCAATTACCCTGAAAAGAACAGTGGAAAATTATCTTTGATAATGCCAATCTACGACAAATTTTAGATTATAGTCAATCGGTGATAATTGACTAAATTAATTAGGAGATAATATTTTAATTTATTTAATGAAGAAAATTGGTTTGTTAGGGTGCGGGGCTATTGGAACTCAAATAGCCCAGGCAATTGACTCTGGACAAATTCCAGCACGACTAACACATGTTTATGATGAATCCAAAACTGCATCATCCAAACTAGTTGAAAAATTAACACACACTCCAATCATATCTGAAAATCCTCATTTATTATCATCAAATCCAATTGATATTATCGTTGAAGCTGCATCACAAGATGCAGTGAAAGATATTGCATTGAGTATCTTGCAAAATAAAAAAGATTTGATGATTATGAGTGCAGGGGCATTACTTGACGAGTCTATCTATGAAATTTTATCTGATGCATGTAAAGATTTCAAAAAAACAATCTATCTTCCATCTGGCGCAATTGCAGGTTTGGATGGAATAAAATCTGTTCAAAACGAATTAGATTCTTTATCCATCACTACAACAAAACATCCACGATCCCTAAAAGGGGCAAAATTTTTTGAAACCGCACAAATTGATTTGGACTCTATTGATTCAGAAACTGTGATTTTTCAAGGTACTGCAAAACAAGCAGTTACTCTATTTCCTGCAAACATCAACGTAGCAGCTTTATTGTCTCTTACTGGTATGGGAAGTGAAAACACCAAAGTCAAATTGGTAGCAGATCCTAAAACTGATAAAAATACTCATCATATTGAAGCTTCAGGAATTTTTGGAAAAATGACTTTTACAATTGAAAATTATCCTGATTCCAGTAATCCTAAAACAAGCAGATTGGCAATTCTTTCTGCGATAGAAACTTTGAGAAAATATTGCTCAAATGAAATTCAAATTGGTACATAATATGGCAAAAATTGCCTGTATTGCCAATATTTGATAATATAATGGGCATCTTCTTATTCTTTAAATTCAATAATTCATTATTTTATTATGTACTATGTTAGTTCAAGATACTTCAAAATTACAAGAAGAGATTACACGTCTAAAAAAACAAAAAGATGTCGTAATTCTAGCTCATAATTACCAAATACCTGGCATTCAAGATGTTGCCGATTTTACAGGTGACTCTTTAGGTCTATCGAGACAAGCAGCCAAAGTTGACCAAAAAACAATTTTGTTTTGTGGTGTTCACTTTATGGCAGAAACTGCTGCAATTATCAGTCCTAACAAAAAAGTATTAGTTCCGGATTTGCAAGCAGGTTGCTCACTATCTGATTCTATTACACTAGGTGAATTAAAAAATTGGAAAAAACAAAATCCTAATGCAATTACAGTTGGATATGTAAATACTACTGCTGAAATTAAATCCGAACTGGATTATTGTTGCACCTCATCAAATGCAGTAAATGTTGTAAAGGCAATCCCTGAAAAAAAGGATATCTTATTTTTACCTGATATGTTTTTGGGCTCTTACGTTGCAAAGATGACTGGAAGAAAAAATATGCATATTTGGGCAGGTGAATGTCACGTTCATGCAGGAATTACTCCAGATGATGTTACAGAAAAATTAAATTCTATGAAAGAAGCTGAATTTTTAATTCACCCAGAATGCAGTTGCACCACTCCAATGATGTATGATTTGGCATCAGGGAGCTATGATGATAGAAAAGTCTCAATATTGTCTACCGAAGGAATGTTAAATCACGCACATGACTCTGCTACAAAAAACTTTGTTGTAGCAACGGAAACTGGAATCTTGTATCGTATGAGACAACAAAATCCTGGCAAAACATTTCTTCCTGCATCAGATAAGGCAGAATGCCAATATATGAAAATGAACACTCTAGAAAAAGTATATGACTCTCTAGTTGAAGACAAGTACGAGGTTACTGTACCTAAAGAAATCGCAGACAAGGCAAGGTTGGCAATAGATAGAATGCTTGCAATTAGTTAGCATAACAGATTTTTTTTATTCCCAATATCTTTTTGATTTTTTAGTTTTAGGCTCATTAAGGGTATTATTTGGGTACACTGATTTGATGATAGGTTGGTAGGACTATTTGGTTTGGGATCAAAGGATCCACAGAAAAAAAATATTTCAAAGAAAAAGAAGGAACTGAGACAATTAGTAAAAGAAAAAAAGTATGATTCTGCCTTGAAAATTGGATCTAAAATTTTAAAAGAAGATCCTGATGAAAATAATATTTTGTTTATAGTAGGGGGAATTTATTACATGAGAGGTAAATACAGAACGGCGATTTCGTATTTTGAAAAATCACTGAAAATCGCTACACATGATATTGATGTTTTGATTCTAAATGCCAATTCCTATTTTCGATTAGGCAATTTTGTACAAGCAATCAACAATTGCAACACGATTAAAGAAATTGATCCTAAAAACAAAGGTGTTGCAGAATTGTTGAAAAAAATAGAGTCTGCAAAAAATAATTAAATTTCTAAGCTCATATCTATTCCGTTTACAGAATTAGTAATACTGCCAACTGAAATTATATCTACACCTGTTTTAGCATACTGGGAAATATTTCTTGATGTAATTCCTCCAGAAGCTTCAATTTTGACCTTATGACGAAGTTTCTTTATTTTTAGATTCTGAATGGTTTTTTTTATTTGGGCTGGGGAAAAATTATCTAACATAATTATTGTAGCACCTTCTTTTGCAGCTAAAATTGCATCTGAATTATTCTCAACCTCTACTTCAAATTTTTTATATCGTTTTTTAGCACTTTGGATCAAATTTAAAAGAGAATTACTAACTGCAATGTGATTGTCTTTAATCATCACCATTTCATCTAGCTTTAATCGATGTTTTTCTCCTCCACCAATCTTTACTGCTTCTTTATCAAAAAACCTTAGACCGGGTGCAGTTTTTCGAGTAGCATAAAGTTTTGTTTTCTTATTTGGAATTTTTTCTATAAGATTTCTTGTTTGAGTGGCAATCCCACTCATTCTAGTTAAAAGATTCAAAGCGGTTCTTTCACAGGTAAGGATTTTTCTTGCATCCCCTGAAATAATCATTATTATCTGATTTGGATTTACTTTTTGACCATCCTTTTTTAGAATTTGAACTTTACATCCTTTGATCTCAAAAATCTCTTTTGCAAATTTAACTCCTGCAACAATGGCATTTTCTCGTGAAATTATCCTAGCTGAAATTTTTTTTTTGGCTAAAAGAGAACTTGTAATATCTCCTTTACCAACATCTTCAGACAAAAAACTTTGTAATTCTTTTTTTAAATTGAATGCCAACGTTGTTTAATAATTTGGTTGGAATTTTAATGATTTGGTGTAGTTATAAATTATTTTTTATGTCACTTTGATGGCATACTTGCCTTTTGTTTTAATACCAAGAGTAGCTGCTATTTGAGAATGTGTTGGCTCTACTATTAAGACCACTCCATTCCAATCAGGTGTTAAATCTGATGATTTACAGTTGGGACAAACTTTACCAATGGTAACAAACTTGCATTTTCTACAAGCCATTTCTCGGGCCATCTTTAACTTGCCTCAGCTTTTACTTCTTCTGTGGACTTTGCAGATTCATCCGAACCTCCACTTGCCTTTTTTATTTCCTCTTCAATCCATTCATTGGCACCAAGGAATGGCTGTCTGCATGTGATTCCAATTTTTCCCATTGTAGCTGCTTTACCTAACGAAACTGCCGTAATTCTTGCACGTAAAGTTGATCCAACTTTTAATGTTCTTCCACTTTGATTAGCTAGAATCATTCCAGATTTTACATCACTTTTTAGATAATCATCCATAACTTGTGATAGGTGTAATAGCGCATCAGTTGGTCCTATTCTTACAAATGCTCCAAAGTCTGTAATATCTACAATTTCTCCTTGAACTATTTCTTGAAGTTTTGGATAAAAAGTTAAAGCATCAAATTCAACTTTATGGAAAGTTCCACCATCTCCTGCTATCATTTTTCCCATCTCTTCTACTTTGGCATCTAAAATCATGATAATGTAACCCAAATCAGCGTTAATCATACTCTCGTACTTTTCTTTGAGAATATTCAATGCTGCTTTCTTTAGTGTAGTTCCAAACAAGCTTGGGGGAATCCTAACGACATCACCTAAAGTAGATATAGAAAACAACTGTGATATTTCCTCAAATTTCAATTTATGAATCTTTGGGTAATTTAGGTTGATTTTAAGAAAGAATTTGTGGATATTATATGCTTTTGAGGGTATTCTATTTGACTTATGTTTAAATAAAGTAACAGGCCGTTTTCACCATTGGTTGGCATAGATCAAGTTCTTGAAAAACTCAGTACTGTAATTGATCCGGACTTGAAAAAAGATATTGTTTCAATGGGAATGATAAAAGATTTGGAGCTTAACGATGGCAATCTAAAATTTACTTTGGAGCTTACAACTCCGGCATGTCCATTTAATGTCGAGATTGAAGATGATGTCAGAAAAGTAATTGGTGAGTTAAATGATGTAAAGAAATTTGATCTTAATGTTACTGCTAAAGTTATGGAAGGTCGTTCACTGGATGAAGACACTGCGATGAAAACGGTGAAAAATATCATTGGTGTTGCAAGCGGAAAAGGAGGTGTTGGAAAATCTACAGTATCACTGAATTTGGCTTTGGCATTATCTCAAACTGGAGCTAAAGTTGGTTTACTTGATGCAGATATCTATGGTCCAAGTATTCCATTAATGCTCGGAATGAAAGATGGGTATATGGAAGTAGAAGACAATAAACTACAGCCTGCAGACTCAAATGGACTTCAAGTGGTATCGTTTGGTTTCTTTGCTGAGCAAGCTCATCAAGCTGCAATTTACAGAGGTCCAATTATTTCTGGTATTTTAAAACAATTTTTGGTTGATACTAATTGGTCTAACTTGGATTATCTAATTGTAGATCTTCCACCAGGAACAGGTGATATTCCACTAACACTTGCACAAACAATTCCTATTACCGGAATCTTAGTAGTAACGACTCCTCAAGATGTTGCAAGTAATGTGGCAGTAAAAGCAATTGGAATGTTTGAAAAACTAAATGTCCCAATTATTGGTGTTGTAGAAAACATGAGTCACTTTATTTGTCCTAACTGTAATGATAAACACTATATCTTTGGTGATGGTGGTGCCAAAAAAATAAGCGAACAGTTTAAAATTCCTTTTCTGGGTGAAATTCCTTTAAACTCTGGAATAATGTCTGGTTCTGACTTAGGCAAACCAATTATGATTTCAAACCCTGATTCTCCAAGTGCTATTGCATTTAGAAAGGCTGCAAAAAATATTGCTGGTCAATGCAGCATTCTTGCATCAAGGTTGCAAGAAGAAATGGCATCTGAAAACAACAATGAAGAATCTGCTCCAGAGGCTAGTACTAATTAATCTCGATTCTTGTGAAATTACCAGATAACCTAAGAGAACATTTGAAAATTCCTTTAGGTGAATTACTGCCAGAAAGTGAGGTTGACAAAAAAAATATTCAAAAACATATTTCCGGAATTTCTTACATAATTACTGTAGGGGATAGAACTACAGAGAAATTGAATGATTTTGGCATTATTCCGTCTTTACAAATAATTGACGGACAAGAAAAAAGAATAAAGCGAAATATTCCTGAAAATTTTGAAATTTCAACTTTTCTCAGATGTGATAATCCTGCTGCTGAGGTAACCAATCAAAGTATTGAAATAATAAAAAAAGCCGTAATCTCTCCTACGCCTGTTAGAATTTTGGTAAATGGGGAGGAAGATCTTTTAGTTCTTCCAGTTTGCGTCTATGCTCCCGAAAATTCGGTGGTAATGTATGGCCAACCGAATGAAGGTTTAGTAATTGTCAAGATTACTCCAGAAATTAGAAATAAAACACAAAAACTACTTGATTCAATGAAATAATTGGGGTGTGATGAGACGGTGGCTGTATGATTCGTGATTACACTATAAAATAATCTGACCCTATTAATTCATCTTTATAGAAACGAGCAAAATAAACAACACTAGAATTTTTTGCACAATTTATTATTATCAAATGCGTTATACTCTATTTGTACAAAAAATTAACGTTCTAAGATAAACATCAATTAATTTAAAAAACATTGTGAAATTAACCCCTGACCTTCAATTAGAAATATTAGAAAAAATTGGAATCTATTCGAGCCGTTTTTCTATTCCAGAACCACGGATTCTTCTATCTACAAAAGAGGTCTTAGATATGCCTAAAGAAATGACAGAAGGTAGAAGAACTTCTGCGTACAAATATTATGGTGTATCTTATTTGCAGTACAATTTAGTTTTCATTAACGTGAGGAAAATCCCTGATGAGAAAACACTTGAAAACACTCTTGTTCATGAACTAATTCATTTGAGATTTCCATATCTTGCACATGGTAAAAGATTCAACAAACTAGTTCGTCAGGGACTAAGAGGAAAAACATTTTTACCATATCGAAAAAGAGCAACAATCTCTGCTATTTGATTTATATTTCCAAGATTTAGGCAAGCTGAGTATAATATGGAATTTGCTGAAATTCTGCCCTTTATGGCAGGTATTGCATCATTTTTAGTTGCAGGAGGATTGGTTGCATGGATTACAAAACAACCTTCTGGAACAAAGGAAATGATGGAAATTTCAAATGCAGTCAAGGAAGGAGCTGCGGCATTTCTAAAAAGAGAAATGAAAATTATTATTCCCGTAGCAATAGCATTAACAGTTATCATTGGAGTGTTCCTTACACCATCAAATGGCATTGCATTTGCCGTAGGTGCGGCTCTTTCAGCAGTTGCAGGAATTATTTCATTAAAAATCACTGTAAAAGCAGCAGTAAGAGCTGCTAATCTAAGTGGAAGTGGACTAGGAAAAACATTTGCTATGGCCTTTAGGGGTGGAGCTACTGTTGGTCTTGCCGTACCGGCAATGGCACTTTTGGCAATTACCGGTCTTTACATGATTTACCCCGACCCAATTACGATTGCAGGTGTAGGAATTGGAGCTAGTCTTATTGCATTGTTTATCAGAATTGGGGGAGGAATTTTTACTAAAGCAGCTGACATGGGAGCAGATTTAGTAGGAAAGGTTGAAGCAAATATTCCAGAAGATGATCCAAGGAATCCTGCAACCATTGCAGATAATGTGGGCGATAATGTAGGTGATGCAGCAGGAATGGGGTCTGATGTTTACGAATCTTATATTGTTACAATTCTTGCAGCGTTATTAATAGCGGCATTAATTGGAGCTCCAAACTTTTTCCTTTATCCACTTTTAATTGGCTCTTCGGGAATGATTGCATCAATCATTGGAGTTGTAATTGTAGGCTCTAAAAATATTACTGATGTAATGAAACCGCTTAATCGATCATTTTATGTTTCAGCAGCTATTGCCATTGGATTGAACTTTGTATTTATTACACAATTTATTGGTGACTCTTCTGCATCATATGCTTTGTTTGGATCCACAGTAATTGGAGTAATCTTAGTTCCAATAATTCAAAAAATTACAGATTATTACACCAGTTACAAACAAAAACCGGTAAAAGAAATTGCAGACTCTGCAAAATGGGGGTATGCCTCATTAACGTTAATGGGAATAATCAAAGGAATGCAATCAACTGGACCATTTATGATTGCACTGGTTATTGCAATAATCGTTTCTTATAGCATTGCATCAGCAGCTGCTCCAGAAGGTGCAGATCCAGTACTTTATGGAATATTTGGAACCTCTCTTACTGCAATGGCAATGTTGAGTCTGGCAGGAATTGTTCTAAGCATAGATGCATTTGGTCCAATTGCAGATAATGCAGGAGGAATTGTTGAGATGACTGGAATGGGTGAGGAAAACCGTAAAGTTACTGATGAAATAGATGCAGTCGGAAATACTACTAAAGCCGTTACCAAAGGATTTGCAATTGCAAGTGCTGCATTGGCTGCTTTGGCAATGATTCAAGCATTTCAATTTGAAGCATCCCATATCTTTGAAGGCGTGCTAGAATTAGATTACAGTTTGACCAATCCTGCAATTATTGTCGGGTTGTTGATTGGTGGTTTAATTCCATTTATTATCACAGGTCAATTAATCAACGGTGTTTCTCGAGCTGCAGGAAAAATGGTTGATGAGGTTAGAAGGCAATTCAAAGCAGATCCTGGGATTCTTACAGGAAAATCCAAGCCTGATTATGCCAAATGTGTGGATATTGCCACTGTTGCCTCAATTAAAGAACTTTGGAAACCTGCAATTGTTGCAATTATCTCTCCAATAATTTTAGGTATTTTGTTAGGACCAACTGCAGTGGCAGGATTATTGATGGGTGCAGTCGTTACTGGGATCTTATTGGCATATCACTTAGCAAACACTGGCGGTGCATGGGACAACGCTAAGAAGCTAGTTGAGATGAAAGGCGAAAAAGGATCTGAAATTCACAAAGTTGCAGTAGTAGGTGATATTATTGGCGATCCATACAAAGATACTGCTGGTCCTGCCCTTAACACCGTAATTAAATTACTCAACACAATTGCGATTGTCTTTGTATCTGCCTTTGTTGCAATAATATCTATCTAATCTTCAACAATTAGTGTCATATCTAACTCATCTACCTGAGCCCGGATTGCCTTTTTCAAAGTTTTATTGTGTTTATCGCAGAATTTGAAATAATCATCTGCTGTTTGAAAACAACCACAAATCCATTTAATTTTCTTATCTCCTTCTACTGTCCATTTTGAATATTTTTGTTCTACCATATTCTTTACAATAAATGATCTAAAAAATACTTTATCATGTAAAAAAGAAAAAATGATTAAGGACAGCCTTCCATTTTTTGGATAAAGTAGCCTTTTTCCTTAATTGCCTGTTCTACAGGCTCTGGTGCGCCTTGTGAATGGCAGAATTGACACTCATTTGTTGTCATTACTGAATTTTCCTCACCGATTGATTTTAACCACTCTTTACCATATGTGATGGCTTTATCATGATCTTTTTCACCAGTAATTACATCAAAGTGCATAGTATGACCATCTGCGGCTTTGACATAGGTATCGTATACGTGAATTTCCATAAACCTAGTTAACAAAAGGGATATTTAATTCAAAACAAAACTAGAAACTAACTTTAGCCTCTAAATCACTGAAATTTAATCAAAAATAATCTCTAATCTGCTATTTGATTTAAAAATTCCTTTGTGGAGGAATTAAATTTTAATAAAAAATTAGAAAAAGGCTAGAAACCTTTTGGTAGTGTGCCTCTAGATGATTTTGCAGGTTCTGGTTTTGTCTCAAATCCTTTTGGGAGACTACCACGAGTAGATCCTGCACTTGCCTGAGATCTTGCCGCAGCTTCTGCGGCTTCTCTTTTGAGTTGCTCAGCGTATGCTTTTTCTTGCTCTATTTTTTCCTGCTCTAGTCTTTGCAAGTAAT
>JAOTVS010000010.1 GCA_029863275.1 Candidatus Nitrosopumilus sp. | reverse complement strand
TGGTGCAATGTCATCATTTGTTATGGTACATGTTGCAGATCCACCTATAGGTAACCCGTCAACATCATTACACTCTGCTGATAGAGTTTTAGCGTAACCTGCTGGACCTCCAGACTCGTCTACAGAAAAGGCTGTATTAGCATCAATAGTAACTGCCACACCAGTACCGCTTCCAGCAAAGTTGTTGTTAGATGGGTTAGCTCCTGTGATATCCATGGTCCAATTACTTGCAGTTGCAGCTCCACCATCATCATTTACTACAGTTTTAACTATAGTCAAGGTTGGTGCAATGTCATCATTTGTTATGGTACATGTTGCAGATCCACCTATAGGTAACCCGTCAACATCATTACACTCTGCTGATAGAGTTTTAGCGTAACCTGCTGGACCTCCAGACTCGTCTACAGAAAAGGCTGTATTAGCATCAATAGTAACTGCCACACCAGTACCGCTTCCAGCAAAGTTGTTGTTAGATGGGTTAGCTCCTGTGATATCCATGGTCCAATTACTTGCAGTTGCAGCTCCACCATCATCATTTACTACAGTTTTAACTATAGTCAAGGTTGCAACTCCGTTGGGAGTAGCATCACATGCATCACCTATACCATCGCTATCAGTATCTGTTTGACCAGGGTTTGGATCATCGGGACAGTTGTCAAATGCGTTAACAATTCCATCAAGATCATTATCTGCCACATAAGATGTATCTAGAACGCTTCCACCTGACCTAATTTGGACTCCACTGCCAGATTTTACAGTCAAACTAAAATTTGAAAAATCAATATCTAAGGTCATGCCACTTGGAATCTCTAGGATTGAATTATTTTGAACAACTACACTTGCAGGTGCAGAATCACTTGCAGTTAGAAAACAACTAGATGTTATTATCCAATTTCCTGAAACAGGAATGGAACAAGGTACAGCCTCTTGTACTTCGATTGAAATTTGTTTTGAACCAGATTCTCCACCTGAATCAGTTGCCATAGCAGTAATCATATGATTTCCAATTGACAAAGTAGAGTATGAAAAAGCAGGGCCATTTCCAATTAAACCATCAAGTGAAGAAGTCCATTGTAAAGTGGAATTAATATTTCCATCTTCAATATCAGTTGCAGTTCCTGAAAATGATATGGATTTACCCGCATTAAAGGAAGAACCATTTGTTGGAGATGTTATTGTTACTACGGGGGGATCATTTATGCTGTCTTGCAGAGATAATGCACCAGAATTACTTCCACATAAATTATTTACAGAATAATTTGGATTAAATCGCGCCTCATCGATTAACTTGTTTTTTAACTGGTCTACTGAAAGACTAGGATTTTTTTCAAGCAATAAAGCAGCAGCCCCTGCTACATGAGAAGCAGCAGCTGAAGTTCCAACAAAGGGATTAAGCCCTGCTTGATGTGATAATGTTCTATCCGGTCCGCAAAGTTCAGGTTTTAACCTATTATCATCAGTTGGTCCACGGGAACTAGATAATTCAAGTTGATCAGTTAATTGATTAATTGCACCAATAGCCAAGGCGCCTGTAGCATCTGCAGGGATACTAATGCTCCTAGGTGCAGTTTGGGAGTTGAAGTTGAGTAACGAATTATCCATTTCTATATGAAAAAAATGATTCTGAGTAGAACTGTGAGATGCTAAAACCAAACAAGATTCAGCTTTGGGACTATGTGAGCCAATTATCTCAAGTGGTGGTTGAGATCCTGTTTGAGGTGAAATCGCAGAAAATATCTTTGCAGTCAATGCATTGTTATACAAAAACAGATCATAGTCCTGATTTGTTGTAGTCCAGTCATTCCATTGTGCTAAATACATTCCTCCAGAATCCGTAACTGGAAGACATACTTTTTGGATTCCAGGAGCAGATGGTCGAAACTCCATTAAACTTTGATATCCTGGCAAATCGATTCCTGGAAAAGAAGTACTAATTGCACTTGCAGAGTAAACCCCAGACCAGTGTTTTTGGGCAAAATTACCTGCTGCTACAGTTACCAAAATACCTGAATTTTTAGCGTCATTGACTTTTTTAGAAAGAGATGATGTTCCATCTTTTTCAAATCCAGAAGTTCCATCTCCTCCTATTCCTCGAAATGCTTGTGATATTGTAATTACATCTACATTTTTTGAAATTGCATCATCTATTGCATTTTGTACATCCACCAAGTCAGTTCCACCCAAAGAATTTCCTGTTGAATAGAGATAGAGATCTACATTGGGGGCCATGTCAACTATAATTTCTGCTGCTGCTGTTCCATGAGAGTTGCCAATAGTATCTCCACAAACAACTGTATTAAAAGCAGTACAAACTTTTGTAAAAACTACATTAGATGCTATTTCTGGATTTAATTCAAAAAAGCCACGATCAATTATGGCCACCTTTACTCCATTTCCAGTAATTCCTGTGGCTTGCAAATCATCTGCAAATGAAAATGAAACTCCCTCACTTTTGGCATGAGCTAATAATTTTCCAGATACTGGAACATCGATTCGTTGAACAAAATCTAATTGAGATAATTGTGTGATTTGTTGATCATTTACCCTTACAACTATAATATTATCTGAAGAAGAAAGAATTTCAATATCTGATGGAATATCTTGTAGATTTTCTGGGGAATTAACATATACATAAAGAATCATTTGATTATTTTCAAACGACACCCCAATTTTTTGTGAAGTATCTATAGGATTATCACTATTTATTAAATCTAGGATTCGATGGCTTATTTTCGGTGAGATGTCCTCATACTTTGTCTTAATTTCCTCAAGAGATGAAATATCCCCTAAAGACAGTGGTGAGTTATCCTCGTTTTCTACCTGTGCAAATGATACTGTAGATATTGTTCCTATCGATAGACTGAGAATTAATAAAATTACGAAAATACTAAACTTCACTGCTTTGATGTAAATTTAAAAAACTTAAGGGTTGTTGTTAATATATCTTAATGTAATTTTTTTATTATTACACTAATTTCTTTTTGTAGTCATTTAAAAATGATATAATGTACCTCTCCTGAGTTTTTTTAAAACCAATACTTTGAGCATTAAGATGGTGTAACCCTGAATGATACAATTAGAGTATAGATTTTTTAGTAGAATTAATCTCTCCTAGATTATTGTCTGAGGATCCAGAAATTGAAAGAATAAATCAAAAGAAAATTGAGGAGATGATACAACGACAATCTCAGGTTCAATCAGGAATTGTAGATCTCGACGCAAGTAATTTTGATAAAGTAGTTTCTTCAGAAAATCCTACACTGGTTGATTTTTGGGCCGAATGGTGTGGTCCTTGTAAAATGATGCATCCAATATTTGAGAGCATGCATAAGAAATATCCACAGATAAGATTTGCAAGAGTAAATGTTGATCTAAACCAAAACATTTCAATTAAATTTGGAGTACAATCAATTCCAACTTTTATAATGTTCAAATCCGGCCAAATCGTTGATAAAATGATGGGTGCTGTTGGAGCACCTGGAATCCATATGATTTGTAAAAAATATTCTAAATAAGATAAAATTAGATTCCCAATATGGTAAAAATTTCAATTACAAAAACTGCAATAATAATCAATTTTGAGAGTTTCAAGAAATTTTTGGCCTTGAAAAATAATTTACGAATTCCGCTGTCTTGTGTTAAATCTGTTAGTACATTGCCTGTAAAGTGGCTTATATTTACTCCAAAGGCGGGAACAAACTTTCCTGGCTTAATTATGGCAGGAACTTTTTTCAGAAAGGAAGGAATAACATTTTACTATGTTAAAGATTTGAAAAAATGCATCACACTTTCTTTGAAAGATCATCGATATAGCAAAGTTGTAATTCAAGTTAAACAAAAAGATGATCTTGCATTAAAAATTAGAAGAGCTGTAAAAGAATTTTCCTCCTAGTATGCATAGGCAGCATCGCGTTTTCGCTGAATTTCAACAATTTCATTTAATGTCTGAGTTTCCTCCGGACTAAGCTTGTGTGCAAATTTACCTAAAAGTTGTTTTGCTTCATGTGAAGGTGGAAATGAATAGAAAACGTCTTCTTCAAATATTTGCCTTCCAATGGTAATGTCTTGAACAGAACATGCAACTTCTTGTCCAGTTTTTGCAGAAGTTACAGTTTTTCCTTCATGTTGTAATTGGTGAACTTTACCAATACTTTTTCCCTCCTTATTCATAAACGGAATTTTGTGTCGAAGTTCACCCGTATCAATTTTAATTCCAAATACGGCAGGATTATTATTTCGAAAAACATATCCTTTTAAAAATGTGAATTTAGCAATTGGAGTAAATTCTGAAAAAATGGCATCCTCTTCATGGGCAGTATCATCTTCAACCCATGCATTGTAAGTATCAATTAGGCTGTAAATTATCTTATCTTCAAATACTTTGATATGACTACTTTCTGCTTCTTCTTTTGCATCCGGTAAAACTTTGACATTAAATGCAAGGATTACACCAAGATGTCGATCCTTTTCTTTTATTGCCTTAGCTTCCATGATATCTCGGCGATTGACTGGTCCGATATCTGCTTTAGCTATTGGTACTTGGGAACGTCTGAGCATTTCAATTATAGCCTCAAGTGAACCAATTGTGTCACATTTTAGAGTAATTCCATTGGTTTCAGTATCAACAAAAACTGATTTCATTTCTGATTCGATTAAATTTGCATATCTTTTTGCATCCTCCTCCGTAGATGCTACATACAATGTGCTTCCAGGTAATACATCCTCAAGATCTGGAGATGCTATTTTTAATCCAGCTGCTGCAATGACTTGGTCCACAGGTTTGAATTTGTCTCTAGGATCACGCATTTCATCAAGTGGTTTGGGTAAAAGAATTGCTTTAGGTTTTGTAATAACTACTGAATCTCTTTTGGCAACAACAATGAAATCACTTTTTTTAATACTTCCATCGATCAAAATAACATTAGCCGAATGTCCTAAACCCACTTCATCATTTACTTCAAGAACTATTCCTCTTGGTTCTTTTTCTTTTTGATCTAGTCTTTTCTGTAAGTATTGCTGAGTTAATCCAATTAGAACTGCAAGAAGTTCAGGGATTCCAACTCCAGATCGTGCAGAGATTGGAACAATTGCAATTTCAGATTTAAAGTCTTTTACTCGATAAAATGCTTCAGATTGATATCCCAAAATTGAAAGTGTTCCTACAACATCATAAATTTTTTGATCAAGATCGTTTTGAATTGATTGATCCTGTTCCTTAATTGCCTTTGAGATGGATTGTGTTTCAGATTTTCTCCAGCCTGATATCTGATCACACTTGTTTAGGGCAACAACAAACGGAACTTTTCTGCTTTGTAAAATTTTCAAGCTCTCATTTGTCTGGGGTTGAAATCCTCGATTAACATCTACTACTAGGATTGCAATGTCAGCAGCTGATCCGCCTCTAGCCCTAAGATTTGTAAATACCTCGTGACCAGGTGTGTCAATTACTAAAAGTCCTGGAACTTTAGATTCTGACTGTTCTAATTTATCATATAATGGACCACAGGTTTCTTTGATTGTTTCAGTAGGTAGAAAACTTGCGCCAATATGTTGAGTAATTCCACCTGCTTCTCTACCTTGAACACCTGTTCCTCTAATTCTATCAAGAAGAGATGTTTTACCAGAGTCTACGTGACCTAAAACTGCCACAATGGGCTGACGAATTTGCAAATCAGATCACTCAAATGCTACCCTCGATTCATGGTTAAAGCTTTCCTGAGAATCAGATGCGTGGATAATATTATCAGAAAAACCTAGTCCATAGTCACCACGAATTGAACCCGGTACTGCTTCAAATGATTTTGTAGCTCCAATCATAATTCTGGTAGTTGCAATGGCATTATTTCCTTCGATAATAGCTGCAACCACTGGACCAGATGTGATAAATGATGTTAGTTCGCCAAAAAATGGTTTGTCTTTGTGAACACCATAAAATTTTTCTGCTTGTTCTTTTGAAAAAGTAAATAATTTTAGTTTAAGCAGTTTGAATCCCTTTCGTTCAAATCTAGAAATTACCTCGCCAGTAAGATTTCTAGCTACTGCATCAGGTTTTACAATGAAAAGGGATTGTTCAGTCAACGTTTCTTTTGCTTAATTCCGCCCTTAACGTATTTTTTAGTCCACTTTAGTTTTCTTGGATCACGTTTTAGCTCTAGTGCATTTTTTTTACATTTTGCAGAACAAAACCATAGAACTGTTCCATCATTTTTCGCAAACATTGTACCAGATCCTTTTGCAACGGCTCTGGCACAGAAATTACAGGGTTTAACTAAAAGACTCATCTATTTCACCTATTTGATCTTCTTTGCTTCTCTTTCGGTTTCCCTTAGCATTAGTATTTCTCCAACTCTTACAGAACCTTTGACGTTTCTTGTAAGTATTCTACCACGGTCTTTTCCATCAAGTACTTTTACTCTAACTTGTATAACTTCACCGGCAATGCCTGTTCTACCTACAATTTGAATAATTTCAGATTGAGTTATTTCGTCAGTTGTAGCACTCATTGATCGGTCTTACCACCTTTAATTTTAGCAATTGATGATACAACTTGGTCTACGATATGTTGTGCATCACCAGCATCCAAAATCGCTGCAGCGGCAGAGGTAATGTCAATACCTAGAGATTTTCCTAATTCCTGTTTATTTGGAACAAAGGCATATGCTGCGCCATGTTCTTCACAAAGGATTGGAAGATGAGCTACTACCTCAGGTGGTTCTACATCTTCGGCTATAACAATTAATTTACTGGTACCACGTTCTATAGCTTTTGTGGCCTCATTAGTTCCTCTTTTAACTTTGCCACTAGTAGATGCAACTCTTACTGCCTCTAGGATTGGGTTAACCAAATCCTCAGGGGTCTCAAATTTTACATAATAAGCTTTACCCATATATTATCACCGTTAGAGATTATTCTCCATTCCCATCATGCGAGTAATTGGTTTTAAAAGTGTTATCTGGAAATGATTGATTTTACCTTTCGGACGTATTGAGACATTAATGAGTCTAGTTTTTCTTTGGTTTCAGCTTCTCCATAGATTCTAATGATTGGTTCTGTTCCACTTGGTCGGATCATTATCCAGTTTTGCGGATTATTTGTAATTTTTAATCCGTCTGAAGAATCAGACAGAGGAAATTCTTCTTTTAAAACTTTAATGAGTTTTTGTGCATCCTCTGAAGAACAGGAGATCTTATCTTTTGTAGTAAATGAAGGGGGAAGATCATTTACTTTTTTAGATAATGATTCTTTAGATAAGGCCAGTAGGTCTAACATTAAAGCCAAGGTCATGCATCCATCTCGTACTTGATTATGAGGTCCATACATGAAACCCCCATTCTCCTCAAATCCTATTAGAGCGGTAGTAGGGACCATCTTGCGAGATACCTCCACACTACCGACTTTGGTTCGGATTACCTTTGATTGAAATGTGTTTGCAATATTTTCAATACTTGATCCAGAATTCATGCATGTAACAATTAGAGATTTGGGAAATTTTTGTAAGATATGTTGTGTTAGAACAAGTGCTGATTTATCCCCAGTTAGTATTTTACCCTTGTCATCACAAAAAATACTCCTGTCACCATCTCCGTCAAAGGCAATTCCAAAATCTGCATTGTTTTTTTGAACAACCTCAGAAAGACACTGTAAGTTTTGAGGAGTTGGCTCAGAGCCTCTACCTGGAAAGGAGCCATCAATTTTTTCATTTACTAAAAATACTTTACATCCTAGGTTTTCACAAAAAATAGGTGCAGTTACTGCCTGCGCCCCATTTCCTAAGTCTAATACAATTATGAATTTTTTTGATTTGATCCGCTCTGAATCAATTTGAGAAGTAATTCCCTTAACATAAATTTCAATTGCTTTTTTTTCAATGTGTGTATTTCCCCATCTTAGAGGATTTTTTATCCAATTTTTTTTAAGATAGATATCTTCAATTATTAACTCGTCTTCTCGAGAAATCTCTACTCCATCATTTGCTACAGGTTTAATTCCGTTATATTGGGGGGGATTGTGCGAGGCGGTAATCATTATTCCCCCCTTGTAATTCAGTTTTTTTACAGCAAATTCAAGACATGGTGTTGGAATTAGTCCAGCATTGAAGCAATCCATTCCACAATAATTTATTGTTGAACAAATTGTCTTTGCAATGATTGGACTTGAATCTCTTCCATCATAACCGACAAGAATTGGTCCTTCTTTGAAATGCGTGGCAATAGATAATGTCATATCATGAATAAATTTTAAAGAAAAATCTTTCCCAAAAACTCCACGAATCCCATTTGTTCCAAAAAATTTTGCCATGTTGCTGTTCAATAATAGATAAATTTGTGTCTAGCGGCAAATCCGTTGCGGGAGTCGCCCAGCCTGGCCAAAGGCGTAGGGCTTAGGACCCTATCTCTTAGGAGTTCGTGGGTTCGAATCCCACCTCCCGCACTCTAAATTTTATTTTTCAGTGAATGATAAATAGTAAGAAAGCATTCATCAAAAAAGTCATGAAAAAAATAGTGGTTGGAATTACGGTAGTAGGAAAGGATAGAGAGGGAATTGTTGCTGCGTTTACCAATTTTATATTTTCACAAAGGGGAAACATAGAAACAGTAAATCAAAATGTTATCAAAGGCCTTTTTGGAATGTATCTCGAATCATCTTTTACAGGAAATATTAATGTAGAAAATTTTGATTCAGAAATTCAAAAACTTGCCAAAAAAGAGAAAATGGATGTGAGCACTCATCACGAAACAAACACTAAGAAAAATATTGCAGTATTTGTAACAAAAGAACCATTATGTCTTGAAACACTTCTATCTTCTGCGAAAAAGAAATCACTGAAAGGAAATATTTCAGTTATTGTGGGAACCGAGAAAACTCTTCATCCTTTGGCAAAAAAATCAAATATTCCATTTGTTGTTATCGAGGAGAAAGATCAAGAAAAAGCTGAAATGCAATTAATTGACATATGTAAAAAATATAATATTGATTTAATTGCTCTTGCAAGGTATATGAGAATTCTTACTCCAAATTTCGTTTGGAGGTACCCAAACAGAATTATTAATATTCATCCATCGTTACTTCCAGCATTTGCAGGGGCAATGGCTTATGCTCAAGCATATGAAAGAGGAACCAAGATAATTGGTGTAACTTCTCATTATGTAACTGAAAATTTGGATCAAGGGCCAATAATTTTTCAAGATTCCTTTGAGGTAGACCCAAATGATTCATTAGAGGAGATAAAACGAAAGGGACAAAAATTAGAAGCAGTTACTTTACTAAAGGCAGTGAAAATGCATTTAGAAAATAAGCTTGAAGTACGATGGAGAAAGGTTCACATAAAATCCAAGTGAACCAAATGATAGACATTAAATCCTATTTTGATCCTCACCTTAGGAAGATCGTTAATAGTAAAAAACAGATTGCAGTAATCCCAGTAGGTTCATTAGAGCAACATGGTCCTCATCTCCCAATATCAACTGATTCTGATATTGTAACTGAGGTTGCAAAGAAAATTTGTCAGAAAAAGAACTATTTGTTACTTCCAACCATTACCTATGGAGTATCCCATGAGCATGCACCTTTTTTTAATCTAAGTCTAAAAGAAATTACACTACAAAGAATCCTTTTGGATTTGTGTTTATCACTTTTTGAAAATAATATTAAAACAATTTTTATCATTAATGGGCACCATGGAAATATTAGCGCAATAAAAAATATTGATAGTAAATTGCAAGGAAAAATGAAAAATAAGATCAGAGTTTTTACGTTATCTTATTGGCATTTTATGGACAGAGATTTTGATCATGCTGGATTTGTTGAAACTTCACTTATGCTTGCAATCTCAAATCAAGTGAAAATGAAATTAGCAAAAAAAGGCTTATTGACTGATAATATGAGTAAACAAGAGATTAAAAAAATCAGTAAAATGGCATCAAAATCATTCCCCAAAGTCACAAAAAATGGAATTTGGGGTGATCCAAGAAAAGCTACAAAAAAAGATGGGCAAAAATTATTTTCTGAAATAATTAAAAATTTAGAAAAAAAGTGTCAAACTTGCCTTACTGGGCATGATTGAAAGTTTTACCAATGAAATTTTAATATAATCCCCCAATACCAAAGCCAATAAGTGAAATAGATGTCCGTTGATATGGCAGTAAAAGTATTGGATGAGAGTATCAATCAAATAGTATTGATAAAGCTCAAAGGTGGTAAAACCATTAGAGGTAATTTACTAGGTTTTGACCAACACATGAACCTGCTACTCGATTCTTCGGAGGAAATTCCAACCGAGGGAGATTCAAATACTCTTGGAACCATTGTTGTTAGAGGAGATAATGTCGTAATGATATCACCTCCCCCATCCAAATAGGTGATTTGAGATGGTAAAAGGTACAACTTCTATGGGAGGTTTTACTAAGAAAAAAGTCCACATTCGTTGTAGAAGGTGTGGTAAAAATTCTTTACACAAACGTCATCATGAATGTGCAAGTTGTGGTTTTCCAGAGGCAAAACGCAGGAAATATTCCTGGATTAAATGGTATACATAGATGCAAGAAATTGCTATAATTCTTAGTTCATTAGCAGGTGTTGCAACAGCAGCAGCAGTAAGAAGGGCACCAAGAAATAAATCTCAACTCCTAAGTATTGGAGCAAGTTCTCATATCAAAAGTCAAATTAATACTCTAAAAATTGAAAAAGACATACTCACAAAAACAATCTCCCGACTTTACCAATATGATTCAGACATCCCCAAAATTCAACGAGATAAACTATTGCTAAAGTATCAACATCAGTTGGGAATTATTTTAGCAAAATTGGAAAAACTTGAAATCGCAAGTAAACATCCAGATTTGGGACCAGTGGGTGATGGTTTGATTACTCTGATGGATCAAAAATTATCAAAATTAGATGAAAGACTATATGAATTATCTTCCAAGATTTCAAATGCAAATATATCAATTCCCGAAATTAAAAAAGAGGTTAAAGCAAAAACTGAGGATTCAGAGTCGCAGACGGAGAACAAACCAAAAAAGAATATCTTTAATTTCGAAAAACCCATCAAGGAACAAGATAAACAGATTGTTATTCCTCCTGCAAAGTCACGACAATCTTTTGAATTAACAACCCTTACTAAATTTTCAAATGAAGAACCCAAATTCCAGTTGTTTGAAAAACATAATCAAACAAAGCAAGAAATTGTAAATGAAGTACTTCCATCAAAACCAACAATCCAAGAGAAAGTTGAAATTGCACAATCAATTCCTGTTCCAAAACCCATAGTAGAAATTGAAGCAAAGCCAGATCTTGCAAAAGAAGTTGAAAAGATAACCAAATTCAAAGCGCTTGGATTTATCCAAAACGAAAAACCAACTTCAAGTGTAAATGTTGAAGATGACTTTGATGAAGATGATACTGATGATTTAGAAAAAATTAAAGGAGAAATCATGAATGTTCTCTCAAAACTAGACCAAGCAGAGGTAGAATAATTGTCCTATGATAGTGCCATATTGGCATTATCAAATGATGCGTTAAGATTTGTAAAAGATGATTACATTATAGGGCTTGGAAGTGGGCGAGCAGCCAAGATACTAGTAAAATCCCTTGGATCATTGATTAAAAATCAAGAATTCAATATAATAGGAGTTCCAACATCACTTCAAATAAAATTAATAGCACTAGAGAATAAAATTCCAATTGTAGATGTTGACCAAGTCAATCACATTGATGTAGTTTTTGATGGTGCAGATCAAATTGACTCTCAAAAGTTTGTCATTAAAGGAGGTGGAGGAGCTTTACTGAGGGAAAATATTTTGTTTAGTTTAGCAAAAAAAATTATTGTAATGGCTGATAAAACCAAATTTGTCAAAAACTTTTCTCGAACTGTTCCAGTTGAAGTTCATCCATTGGCAAGAAATTCAGTGTCCATTATGATAAAAAAATTAAAAGGAAAACCCATTCTGCGTTCATTAGATAGAGGATACCCATTTTTTACAGAAAATGGAAATATTATACTAGATTGTGATTTTGGAATTATTAAAAATCCTAAAGCACTAAGTCAAAAAATAAAACAAATACCGGGTGTATTAGAATCAGGAATATTTCTTAAAAAACCTGATATTATCTATAAAGCAAAAACTGGTGGGAAATTTGAGATTATTTAATCTGAAAAATTATTTTCGTGCCTAATTGAATTCATAAATTCTTGATTATCTAACATTATCTCTATCATCTGGATCCTTAATTCAGGATCATCCATAATTAATCCTAGTAAAGGATTCATCATCTGGTCGGCCATTTGATCCATATGTTGTGGGTAGTCAAGCATGAAAGTATGGATTTGATTTCTCATCTTTTCATTTACCCAAATATGGTGCATTAAATCCTCCATAACATCTGGATGGTGAAAGCCTTTGTGAGTCTGCAAATGATATTCTTTAATTTTTAGACATCCAGAACACTCCTCTGTTCCGTGTATCTCAGAATCCATTTTTTCCTCGTCAGAATCCTCTACAAACTGATGAACAGATTCCATCCATTCAGAGTTATCTCTAAGAGATACCATCATCTGATTATGATTTTTCATATGCTCAATCATTTTCTCTCTAGATTCTGGATTTGCAATCATAGGTTCCAAAAGGTTTGCCATATATTTTGGATTTTCTTTAAGTTGTAAAATCATATCACTCAAGGTTTGTTGCAGTATTTTTGAATCATTTAACATCATGATATGCCAATGATGCATTAATTGCTGATCAACTATCATTGCATTCATCAAACTAGTCATCATCTCTGGACGTTTTATCAATTGTGATGAGTCAAATTTTCCATATCCTCTATCAACTAACTTAAGATATGATTCCGGTGAAACACATGCAGGGGTTCCAGTGGGTTTTTGTAATAGAATTAAACCTTCCTTGCAAGATAGGACATCTGAATCTCCAAATTGTATCCATTGGTTTCTTGGAGACATAGTTTGATTTTCTTGTGCCTTAGATTTTTCAAATAAAAACGGAGAAGCTGAAATACACAAGACAAAAATAAACATGGAGGTTAAAGTTAGATTATTCATTTACATTTTTAATCCATATTTTGCTTAAATATTATTCGAAGTATTTATGTAACATGGCGTTCAACAAGTTTACCATGACCTAATTTGCCAATTACCTCAAAGTTTTCAGCAATAATCTTTCCTCGGACCATCGTTTTTACAGGCCATCCTTTCAATTTCATTCCCTCATAAACAACATAATCAGAAAAACCTCCAAACAAGTCAGAGGAGACTTTCTTTTCTTTTTTTAAATCAATTAACGTAATGTCGGCATCAGAATCCTTATCCAAAGTTCCTTTTTTTGGATACATTCCAAAGATTTGGGCAGCATTAAGACTCGTAAATCTGATCAATTGCTCAAGTGTTATTCTATCTTTGTTAACACCTTCGCTTAATAAAATAGGAATAATTGTTCCAATTCCGGGAAATCCTGCTAACGCACTCCAAACATTTTCTCCTCCTAATTTTAGTTTGAGTTGATTTGCCACATGATCAGTTCCAATAGTGTCAATGGTGTTATTGGATAGTGCATTCCATATTACATTGTTGTCTTTTTGTGTTCTAATAGGAGGCATTACCTTGGCAAGATATCCTGTTTGTTTTTCATAAGATAGTGTAAGATAATGAGGGCATGTTTCAACAAAAATTTTTGTTCCTAGTTTTCTTTCATTTTCAATTTGTTGTAAAGCTTGTTCTGATCCAATATGGACAAAGTAAATGGTACATCCATAGTCCCGTCCATACTTGCATACAGTTTTGATTGCTTTGACCTCAAATTCAGGAGATCTGCTTTCAGACCAAGCAGCCAGGCCATCACGATTTTTTTCCTTTGCAGTTTTAATTCCGCACGAACAAGATTCATAATCTTCAGCATGAACTAAAACAGGGCATCCAAGAGAGGCTGCATTCTTTACAGTTTCCTCAATAATTTGATTATTTACATCAACATTAGCAGATTCCAATTCTGATGTATACGGTGACATATCCATAAACACATGACCCACATCTCCACCTAGATTCATGTAAATTTTAAATGATGTAATACCTTTGTCAACACAAAATTTCATCTCATGGATTTGTTGCTTTGAAAAAATCGATGCGTGAATTGCATAATCAACATAATGATTTTTGGCTGAGGCATCTAACTGACTTTGTAAAGAGGACTTGAAGGAACCTCCTAACCGAAGCATTCGCATCATTGTTGTAATTCCTCCAATAGCTGCTGCATGTGATTCGGTTTTTGCAGCCTGGTCAATTGAAGAGTAAACCCCATAATGTACATGAGTATCAATTGGTCCAGGAATAGAAATTAATCCATTTCCATTAATTTTATGGTCACATGCAGGAAGATCGTTGGTAAGTCCTACAATTTTTCCATCATTTATTATGATATTCCTATCAACAATTCCTCTAGGCAATATAACATGAGAACCTGTAATCACAGCGTCATAGGTCATCTGGTTTTTTTTATTTTGCAGACTATTATGCGTTGAGATACGATAAGCAAGAAAAATCTAAGAACCAAATATTAAACTAGATTAGGAATAAATTTTTTAAAACTTTTGAAGAATGATTTCTGAATCAAGCTGTTTGAGGGAAACTAGTTTTGATTTGAGGAGCTGGGAGATAAATAGAAACGGATGTTCCCTTTCCAAATTCACTTTCTAGCAAAATTTTTCCTTTAAGCCCTTCTGCAATTCCTTTACAAATTACTAGACCTAAACCAGTACCGCCATGGTTTCTAGTTGCAGATGTATCAATTTGGTAAAATTTCTTAAAAATATTTGATTGTTTTTCTTTGGGAATTCCAATTCCATTGTCGTGAACTGAAAATACAATATTATTGTCTTTTAATTTTACTTCAACTGAAATCTTTCCATTTTTTGCAGGAACAAAGTCTACTGAATTTTTTATCAAGTTATCTAAAATTTGCCTTAATCTTTGTTTATCAGAATTTAAGACTATATTTTTGGGGGTTTTTATATTAAATTCAATATTTTTATTTTTCATAAGATGTTTGTTATTTTCCCTCAAGTCGTCCATAAATTCCTCTAGATAAAATTCGCTAATAATAAAATTCATTTTATTCATATCTAATTTTTGGACATCAAGTAAGTCGCTTATCAAACGTTCAAGTAATTTTGCATTTGATTCAATCTTGTCAATAAAATCTAGTTGATCAGGATTTAGGGTGCCGAATGTCCCGGTATCTTTTAGCATTTCACAATAACCTCTGATTGGAACAAGGGGGGTATTTAGCTCATGCGTCATCATAGATGAAAATTCATTTTTTTCAAGTTCTGAATCTCGGACATTTTTCAAGGCTTCTGATAAATTTGCTTCTAATAATTTTTGATTTGTAATATCTGTAAGGATGGCAATGAATTGTTCAGGTGTACCAACTTCATCTAAAAAAGGAGAGATTGTTGCCTTTGACCAATAATATGTACCATCCTTTGCTTTATTTTTAATATCTCCTTTCCATATTTTTCCTTGGTTTAGTTCTTGTTTCATTTGTTTGAAAAATTCTTTACTATGAAATTTAGAATTAACAATTCGTGAATTTTGTCCTATTAGTTCTTCTTTAGAAAATTGGGATATTTTACAAAAATCATCATTTACATAGATTATATTTCCTTTAGCATTTGTAATAATAACACTTGCAGATTTATCTAAAGCTTCTTTAAAATTTGATAGACTCTCTTGTTGTTTTTTAATCTCTTTTACTATTTGAATTTCTTTTATTTTTTTAAGTATGCTCTTCGATGGATCAATTTGGGATTTACTTCTTTCAGAGAAGTTTAAATTTTTTTTATTTTTAGGAAAATCTTTCAATTAAATTCAACCAAATTTTAGTTGTCATCAGTTTGCAATTGCAGTTAAAAGTTCACTTAGTTGAATTGGTTTTTTCAAGCATCCATGAATCCCATCTTTCTTTAACAAATCATTAATTTGGCTATCAGTGAATGCAGTTGCAGAAAATATTACAATTTTTTGATCTTTTAGAATTTGTTCTTTTTCTAAAGTCTCAATTATATCAATTCCACTAAAATCAGGCATTGCCATATCAAGAAGAACCACATCATATTTTTTTTCTTTAATCTGTTCTAATCCCTTTTTTGGATCATTTGAAACCACATTTTCAAAGCCTTTTGCCTTAAGAAATCTAGATAGAAGACCCGTAATATCCTCATTATCATCAACTATGAGAACTTTCATAACATAATACAGTGTTGAGTTGTATATAGCGAAATGGTTGTCCATTTTACACAAAAATTTTTAGAAAATGCCTTTGTTATTTTTGGGTTCTTTGTGTCCTGAAAATTAGATTTTCCTTGAGAGAATGAATAAAAGCACAGTTAAAAAAAGTAAAACCAGGGCCGGTGGTTTAGGGGTATAATGTCGCGTTCGCAACGCGAATGTCGGGGGTTCGATTCCCCCCCGGTCCACTTTATCCAGAAACTATTATACATTAACAAAAAATATGAAATTTATGGAAGTTTTTGATGGAAAAAAAGCTGCCCAAGAATATATGTCAAAACATACTTTAGCTTTTTCAACACCAGAGTTGACCCTAATGAGATTTGCATTCTGGTTAGGAGATACTGTAGTAGATCCTAAGAATAAAGAAAATTCTATTCCCAGAATGTTAACATTTATGGTAGAACAAGATTTTGCTCCAGTTCTAATTGATGATGAAACTTATGTTCCAACAGGTGCTGTAAAAAATTCTGGAAAAATGTATGGAAATCCAAATCAAGAAAACATCATAGAAGGTAAATTTTGCTCTGAATGTGGTTCAAAACTTTCTTCTACTGCAAAGTTTTGCCCTGAATGCGGAACAACACAAGAATAAAACTAAAAAAAATTTTTATAATTTATTTCCACACTTTGTACAAAATTTTGAGTTTGGTCTAAGTTGAGATCCACAAGAAGGACAACCATTTGTGCTAACTGTTTGTCGTGGCATAAGTGCTGGATCAGGTGATGGTAATGTTCCAGGATCTCCAAATGCCTCTTGTGCGGAAACAATACCTGGTGGTCCCCCTACTGGATTAGATGCTGTTCCAGCTCTTGGAGGTACCATTCCTGGTTGACCCATTCCTGGCATTAATCCAGGTGATTGAGTGGTAACAGACCCAGTTTTTAATGATTTTCTTATTTCAAAAATTACTTTAATTGATAAAAATTCTAAAGCAGAGTAAGCTACTACATAATCACCTAATCGTTGAAAAAATTCTCGATCACCAATCTTGCCTTGTTTATACATATTATTTGTATCAAGAAATGATTCATAATATCCTTGAGATTCATCAAACAGACTTTCCAATTTATCAAAAAGCATGTTAAGAGTATCTACTTCACCAAATGACATATCCAAATACTCCCTATGGAATATTAATTACTTTAGGATCAAACTGCCTTTTTGTTTAATTTTTGGTAAGGCTAATAGAAATTAAAGACCAGTAAGGTTTACTAGCATTATTATCAAAGAAACATTTGCCCAAATTCCAACACTAAATCCAATTAATTTGAGATTATGTAGTACTTCCTTCCTATCGCCCAATGTTTATCGAAAAATGGAATTATTAATAAGGTTTAACGTTCCTTAGATTGAATTCTATATTATTTAAAAACAAAAAGGAAAAAACTTGTGATTAGGCTTGAAGTGCTCTATCGATCATATTTTTGTAGGATTCCTTTGATGCTGCACCAACTTGTTGGCTAACAATTTCACCTTTGTTAAGCAGAATTAAGGTTGGAATACTAAAGACGTTGTATTTTGAGGCTAATTCATTAGCTTCATCGACATTGACTTTGACAAATTTTACTTTGCCTTCATAATCACTTGCCAATTCTTCTACTACAGGGCCTACCATTCTACAAGGACCACACCATTCAGCCCAGAAGTCAACAAAAACAGGAACATCAGAATTTACTACATCTATTTCCCAGGATTTTGCATCAGAAACTTGTGTTACTCCCATTCTAATTATACTGGATTAATGATACCTAAAAAGCTTCACCAGAATCTTCACCGTATGAGTATTGGTATGGCTAGTATGTTGGGAGAGTTTTGATATATACTTAAATGACGTTTTAGAAAAACTGAGGTGTGAGCTCTGAACTCAGACTAAAAAAATTAAGAGGTTCTGGAGGCTATGTAATGGCAACCATCAATGATGAGCAACAGATGAAAGGTAACTTGGGTGGACCGGATTTATTTTTAGCACCAATTGGACGACTAAATTTAGAAATTATTAGTAAACATTTTTGCAATACATGTGAGAGAGAATTTGAAGGTCCTCCAAAAATTGATTATGAAAATCCAAATGAAGAAGTTGCCGAAAATTTAATTCTTGCTGAAAAAGGACAATACATTTGTAAAAATTGTAATTCAACTCTCGCAGAATATCGGGATTTTAAAAAGCAAGATGAAATTCAAGAAGTAGGAGCTGCAAAACCTTTAGAAGCTCAACAACAAATGATATCTGAACCAAATCAAGCTCAACCAGAAGTGGTCCCTGAAATGCAACAGCAAGTTTCACCTCAGGTTCAATCCAATGTAGAGATAACAGAATCAACTCCAATTAGGTCAATTAGTTCAATTGAAGGATTGCTTGTGTATGACGAGAATGCCAAGAGTATTGGAACAGCAAGACAAGTCGGAATTGATGCAAATCAAACAATGATTTTGCTCATCACCAAAAATGATGGCAGTGAGGGAAGTATCCCTTGGAATAGCATAGGGAAAATTGGTGACATAATTCTTTTGGGAAATACACAGACACCTCTAGTACAGCAACATGGAAAATGTACTGACTGTGGTTTTGTAAATAATGAGGATTCAAAATTTTGTGAAGAATGCGGGACAAAATTACAATAATTTGTAAGTAAATTTAATCGATGATAATATGTGTGAATCTAATTGACAAAAAGATTAATCTCAAAAAATATTATCAAAGATCTGCTAATTGTAGCTGCAGGAGTTATCATAATATGGATTGGATTACAAGTAGCATTTGGAACGGAAAATCCATTTTATGTGGTAGCCAGTGGAAGTATGATTCCAAAATTACAAGTTTATGATGTATTAATAGTTCAAGGACATGTTTTGTTTGAAGATGTTCAGATAGGGGACATTATTGTATTTGATAGGCCAACTGGACATGATAGAGTGATAGTTCATAGAGTAGTAGCAATCACAGATGAGGATCCAAGGACTGTTAGAACAAAGGGAGATAACAATAATGCTTCTATACCAGGAACAGATTTCCCAATAACCAAAGAAGAGTATATCGGTAAGGTTGAATATATAATCCCTAAAATTGGCTTTGTAACTCAGGTTTTAAAACCACCAACTAACTATATTCTCATTGTTTTGGTGATTGGTGTTATGGTAGTAAAAGAAATTATCAAACGAAAAAATGTAAAGGAAATTTCTGATACTTTTAACTCAGATAATTCAGACAAGTTCAAAGATTATTCAGAACTTGACAAGCATGAAAAGGATTCAGCATATTCTGAATATTCTAATTCAAGAATCTCTGATGATAAATCTGAAATAAAGGGAGAAAAAAGTAACAAAAAAAAGAATAACACTAAAAATCCTTATGAACCTAAAAAATAGGTAAAAAAGATAGCTCACCAAATCACACAATTAATCCATTGACTCGTTGCCTTCAATTTTCTCTGCGATTGAAGTTTTTCTTTGGCAAACTATCAAACCAAGTATAAATTCATTAAATAAAAATAATCTTCTGTTCAAGATTAACATTTGTTCAAAATTTGTAAAATATAATAATAAATTTAAAGTAAATCTGTCAAAGATCTTATCAATTTTGATATGAATTGAAAGGTATGAGTGGTATTACAAATGAATGAAGATTTTGCAGAATATACCAAATGTTTATCGTGTAATCAAGCATTATTGTACTGTTTATGTAATTGTCCCTATTGTGGAAAAAGAGAAAAATGCAGATGTGAATTAAAATCGATTAGAATAAAATACAATTAGTTCCAAATCTGCTAGGTTAGTAATAAAAATAGAATTATTATTTAATTCTAAATGAGAGAGTCTCCAGTTTTAAAAACCCGCTTAAAGTAATCTGATGGTTCTGATGGTTCTTTAATATCATTAGTGATGCCTGCAAGTTTCTTTGCAAGATTCTTTTTATATCCTATTTGCATCTGTCTTTGAATCTGGATCCTTTGCGCTTGTGGTGAACCTGCTCCATGCATTGATTCTGTAAGATATCCCACCGCATTTCTTCCCAGTGTCATATTTTCAATTAGTCTTAGAATTCTCATTCTATTTTCAACATCAACTCCCTTTCTTCCAACAAGGAATTTTTTGAGTAATGGACCTGCAACTGGATGTCTAAAGTCCTTTTCAGATGGAAGAGTTACTACCAATCCTCCGGCAATGTCTTGGGCAAGTCTACTAATCTCGTAAGGGAATCGAGTTACATTGTGTTTACAAACCTGTGCAAGCATATCTTCATTTAGATACACACCTGATTTCATTTTGTGGCCCAAGTGTGATGATGCAATGCCTGCAGCAAAGATTGTTTCATTCAGATGAGTCATCTCAATAATTTTATCTTTAATGTGAGAAACCTTTGGAACACCGTTATAATCAGCGATTGTTGCTGCAGCACCAATAAGCACATCACCCAATCCTGTCTTACAAACATAACTTCGTCTATGATAACAAGTAAAACGCTCAATTAGCATAGATGCAAATTCAAATTCTCCATTCATGAAAACTTTGTCCCATGGAATAAAGACTCTGTCTAAAATCATTAATGCTTCTTGTCCACCAAACTTTGCATTTCCATCATCAATATCTCCCTCTTCCATACTTCTCGTGTCACATGACTGTCTACCGTAGATGTATGTCAGACCTTTAACATCTGCAGGAATTGCACCCACAACTGCCCAGTCTTTGTCATTCTCTGTTAATCTAACTGTTGGCATTAAAATAATCCAATGAGAGTTTATACATCCTGTTTGGTGAGCTTTAGCACCAGAAACATAAATACCGTTTTCATCTTTGTCAACAATTCTAGTAAATAAATCAGGATCATCTTGTTCTGCTGGTCCTTTGCTTCTATCACCTTTAGGATCAGTCATTGCACCTCCGATAACTAAATTTTCGTTCTGAACCATCTTTACAAATTCCAAGAATCTTTTATGATAGTCAGTTCCATGTTTTTCATCTATTTCAAATGTAGTAGAATGTAAGGCGTTGAGTGCGTCCATGCCGACACACCTTTGAAAACAAGTCCCAGTATTTTGGCCAAGGGTCCTTTGCATTTTATTTTGTAAAACTAAATCTTGAGCACTCTCTGCAATATGTAAAAATCTATTCACTCTTAATCCAGTAAGAGATGATTGAGCAGAAGCCAGTTCTTCTTCTCTTACGGCAAGATCATAAGTTTCTGCAACTGCATTAATTGAAGGTCTAATCATTGGGTGATCTACTGGTTCTTTGACTAGTTCTCCAAAAAGGTAGATTTTAAGATCTCGACCCCTAAGACTTTCTATATATTCATCCCCTGTTCTAATTGTCTTAAGCCTCTCCACATTTGCCATATTCACACTTCCTAGAACTTGTATAAAAATTCTAAATCAATATTTAAAATACTTAGGAACAAATGCGATCAGAGGCCTATTCTAACATCGAGTACTCTGCAGCCTTTACCCTTATCTAAAACAAGGACTGGATTCATATCTAATTCTTTAATTTCCTTAAAATCAGTCACCAGTTGAGATAGTCTTTGAATACATTCAGATAATTTTGAAATATCTGATGGTTTTTCTCCTCTAACACCCTGTAAAAGTTTCTGTGTTTTGATTTCAGATATCATATCATCTGCCTCTTTGTTAGAAACCGGTGCAATTTTGAAGGTCACATCCTTTAGAACCTCAACATAAATTCCCCCCATTCCAAGCATAATTACTGGACCAAATCCAGGTTCTAATTTAGAACCAATGATCATCTCTTTTCCACCTTTAACCATCTCCACAATTAGGACTCCTTTGATCTCAGCTTTCTTGTTGTATTTTTTGGCGTTTTTGATAATTGTCTTAAAAGATTCTTTAATTTCGTTGTCGTTTGTAAGATTTACTTTAACACCTCCAGCATCTGATTTGTGAATAATTTGTGGAGATGCAATCTTCATTACAACTGGATAACCAATTTTGTTTGCAACCTTAACAGCTTCTGCTTCAGTTTTTGCAAGACCACTTGCAGGTAATGGCATTCCATATGCTTTGAGAACTTCCAATCCTTCTTCTTCAAGAAGATTTGGGCGTTTTTCTTTTTTGACTTTATCAAAAATTTTTTTTGCTTTTGCTTTGTTTACCTTGAATTTAGTTACTTTTCCTTCAGGGGTATTTATCCAGATTGCGAATTTTATCATTGCTGCAAGAGTTCGAATAGCTCCTTCTGCATATGTGTAATATGGAACATCTCCTTTAGCTAAAATTTCTCTGTTGGTAACTCCTTCATCTAGTCCCATTAAACTTGCAAGCATTGTTTTTTTGTATTTTTTTGACATGTTTACAATTACTTCTGCTAATTTATCATAGTTCAAAGTTCCAGATGGCGTGCACATTGATATTACTGAACCAACTTTAGGATGTTTTAGTACTCTATCTAAGACATTATGAAATCTATTAAAATCCGCATCACCCACAATGTCAACGGGATTGCGAGAACTTCCCCATGGAGGGATTACTTTGTCAATTTTTGGACGAATGCTATCAATTTTGGCCATTCTTATTCCTAATTTAGAACATGCATCAGTGGAAATAATTGCAGGTCCACCTGCGTTTGATACAATGACTAAACCTCCGGCAGTTGGAAGTGGTTGTTTTGAGAATGCAGTTGCATAATCAAATAATTCTTCCATGGTATCAACTCTAATTGCGCCAGATTGTTTTAGTAAAGCCTCGTAGATTTCATCTGAACCCATTAAAGCACCAGTGTGAGACATTGCAGCCTTTGCACCCTCAGGACTTCGCCCTGATTTTAGAACTAGAACTGGTTTTTTTAGTTTACGAGTGATATTTTTACAAACTTTGAGAAACTCTTGACCATCTCCCATATCTTCAAGATACATTACAATTACCTTGGTTTGTTTATGTTCAGCTAACATCTTTAAAACATCAACTTCACTCATCACAGCTTTGTTTCCCATACTAATTACTGCAGAAAATCCGATTCCTTGCGCACTAGCATCTTCAACCAGTGCTGCACATATTGCACCACTTTGGGAAACAAGTGCAATTTGACCTGATTTTGGTGTGACTTTTAAAAATGTAGAATTCATCATTGTTTTTGGGTCCAAATTCATTACGCCAAGGCAATTAGGTCCAATGATTTGAATTTTGTATTTTTTTGCAATATCTTTTAGTTGTTGCTCTCTCTTTGCTCCTTCCTCATCTACTTCTTTAAATCCTGCAGTGATGATAATGACTCCCTTTACTTTTTTCTTGCCACATTCTTCTAAAACATCAGCTACCAATGTATTTTTAATTACAATTACTGCAAGGTCTACGGGTTTTGGAATGTCAATTACACTTTTGTAAGCTTTTTTGTAAAATACAGTTTCTCTAGTAGGGCTAACAGGATAAACATTTCCTGTAAAACCATTCATAATATTGGATGTAATAGTACTTCCGACACTTCCTCTTTTGTCAGATGCACCAATAATTGCTATAGATTTTGGTGAGAGAAAAACAGACTCGGCCACTTTCTTGAAGTAAAAGATTTTCTATAATAAAGTTATTCATAGAAATTTCTGATCTGTCAGTTTCTAGCTTCCCAACATTTTACCTGCAAGATTTTCTTTTCGTGGAACCCATTTAATGGTAAGATTGGAAAGTTTTCCCATAATGGCCCAGGATTCTTGAGCAAGTTCTCGTAATTGCTCATTGTTTATGGCAAATTCATGATTTAATTGATTAACCGTGTTTTTTGAGTCACTAAAAATTATTATCTCATCATTAACATTTTCAAATTTTTTCAAAGCAGCAATTATTGCCAAGTATTCTGCTTGATTATTTGTAAGATTTGGTTTTTTTTCATAAAATGATTCTCCAGTTTCTTTTACAAAATAACCATAACCGCTATTTTCTCCACCAGACCCATCAACATACACGCTAATTGTCATCTTTGTACACTCTCGTCAATTTTACACTCAAATTTACTACTATCATATAGATAATTGTAGATAAAACTTGTGATACAATTGAAGCAAGATAGGGATCATAGTTAATGGACAAGAAATAGTATTGTAATATCCATCTAGCTATTGTATAAACGACTTCAGCAATTCCTAGAGATGAAATTATTTTAATTAAGTCCTGTCGAAGTTTATCGTTGTCAATTTTTCCAGATTTTAGAAGATATTTTTTTCTATTATCTAGATAAAATAAAATACCAAAGGTAGAAAAATAAAAAACATAATCAAAAATTAGAGTGTAGGTGGTGTTTAGATAATCTTCTTGTTCTGCTAAACTTTGGGCAATAATTGCTGAAAAAATAATTGAAACTACAAAAGCAATTAAAATATTTTTATTTAGTTTAAGATATTCATTTAACATTAATTATCTCATATGCTACTACAATTAAACTAAGATTAATCTAAAGTAATTTTTAGAAAAATTAATAATCCTACTAGTTCTGCAATTCCGACTCCTAACATATATGGAAATATTTCATGTGAAAAGAGTTGGTCCATCGAAAAATATGCTAATCCGCCAATGATATTATGAAGAAACAACATACTTGTTACAACAATCATTCCAAGTGGAAGTTGTGCCTTGGTTTTTACATACATTTTTCCAAAAATGTAAATTAAAACTCCAAGAACTGCCATATTCGCAATTGAAACAATAGATAACACTAGGGAGGTAGATTCCATTTAGAGAGAGAAACCTATTGTGCGTTTATTTACTTTTATCCAATTTTGTTGCAATTTCTTCAAATGATTCCATATTCACTTCCAAAAAGGTAGAGATGAAATAGGTAACCCCATATTTTTCTCCAAACCTTGCAATTAGATTATTTTTTTCAAGGATCTTAATGTGATGTTGAATTGCTTTATAATCTAGACCAAGTTCTTTGGCAAGTTGGTTCATGTTCAACGGTTTTTCCCTTAGAGAAAAGATTATTTTTAATCGATTTAATCCCCCACGTGAACCAGTAAAAATAAACCAAAGTAATCTTTTTGCATCAGGATCATTTGCCATTAATTACCCTCATCAAATAGTTTTCAACTAAAAGGTATTGCTTGCAAAGTTCAATATTTCCTTAGAAAGTATAAAATAGATAATCAAGTTAATGTGTGTGATTTAGTAACATGATGTTAAACTATGATTCTCCCTTGTATAGACCACCATCAGAAGCTAGATCTCTGATTTTTCAAGTCACGTTGGGATGCTCCTTTAATGAATGTTCATTTTGTGATATGTACAGATCAAAGGAATATTCAGAACGACCATGGGAAGAAGTAAAATTAGAGATTGACATGATGGCAAAACAACTACCAGATACAACAAGAGTGTTTTTGGCAGATGGTGATGCCTTAAATCTTGATGCAGATTATATGGTAAAAATCGTTAAATATATTCACGAAAAATTTGAAAGACTTGAGAGAATTTCTTGTTATGCAATGCCTATGAATATTTTAAAGAAAACTCCAGAGGAGCTTAAAAAAATGTACGATGCAGGATTGACCATGTTTTATTTAGGAATTGAAAGTGGTTCAGATATTGTATTAAAAAAAGTAACCAAAGGTGCCACCTCAAAAACAATAATCAAATCAGTAAACAAAGCAAAGGATGCAGGCTATACAATGTCGTGTATGGTTATCTTGGGTCTTGGTGGTAAAAAATATTCAAAGGAACACATTGAGGGAACTGCAGAAGTAATTAGTGCATGTTCTCCTCAATATGTCGGAGCACTTACTCTATATCTGGAAAATGGAATTAAAGAAGAGTTTTTGCAAAAATATAATGGAGAATTTGTGCGATTAAATGATAATGAGGCTTTAATCGAATTAGAAGAATTATTAAGAAATATTGAGACAAAGGATGAAATTATTTTTAGGGCAAATCATGGATCAAATGCATATACAATCAAAGGGACATTTCCTCAAGACAAACAAAAAATGCTTGAGCAAATTAGATGGATAAAAGAGCATCCAGAAGTTGCAAGACCTCAAGGATTAAGAGGATTTTAAATTAAATTATCTAGGTTCAGGTATACAACCTTGAAAATTGTGACATAATAATCACCATTAAAAATTTTAGTTGTCTTACCGTTTTCTGTATTTAAAACTCTAAATTTGTATTCATAACTTCCATCTTCAGTTACTTCGGTTTGAGCAAAATGGGCCGGTTCATCATTTTTAAAAATTTGAATAATTACTGGATATCCAGAAACATGATTGGCTATTTTACCTTCAACAAATGCCCATGGTAATGAATTTTCTTCAGGTGTATGGAACATGAGGGATGTTTTCTCTATTCCAATTATTCCATTGATTGAGATGTATTCGGTTTGGGCTTGATGTGTATGTTCATTAATGAAAACCTGACCTGAATGGGGATGTGCAAAAACCAATGATGATGATGAAAAAATTACAATTGCGCTAAGAATAACGATGGGCCAAATCTTTTGGTTAATCATGTTATGCTGAAAATTTTTCGGTGATTTAATAATTACTACTAAAGTTGTTCGATAACTTGTTTTAGATTATCTGGCAAATCTGGCAATTCGGTGTGGCTTTCATTATTTTGGAGTACTTCTGGGCCTATTCTTCGAACTTTTTGGGTGCCTATTAAAGTGTCAATATTTCTTTGAATGTCTTTTTCTGATAGAATTGATTTTAATTTTTCTAAAAGAACTGCCTCGTTTTCATATTTTTTTATTGCATATTGAACAAGAATCATTTTTTCGTTGATAGAATAGTCTGTCATGTGTTGATTCCAATCTCTTCAGTTTAAAAAACATTGTCTGCTCATTTACAAATTTTCTTTAATTCTTCAATTTTTGGAATTCCTGTAAATGCTAATTTTCCATCTATAACTAATCCAGGGGCGGTAAAAATTGGATATTTTTCTAAATATTCTGACTTTTCAGTAACGTCTATCAAGTCATAAGATATCTCAAGTTTATCCAACATTTTTTCAAGTTCTTTACAATTAGAGCATCCAGGAGTAGTGAGAATTTCTACGATCATTTTTCAATAAATTGGTCCGGATTTTGCTCAAAGGCCCATCTACATGTGGCACAGCAAAAACGATATTCCTTGCCTTTATGTAAGAAAAGTTCTCCTTTTTCTATCTCCATGCCGCAAACAGGATCTTTCATATTGTTTTGTACTTTCTCCAAGTAAAATACCATATGACTGGAAAAATAATCAGCCCTGCAAATAATATTGGTGCAAATTCCTGCGGCATTTGGGCATCATATTCATGAATATGTTCTCCAACATGAAATTCTGGCGGAATTACAGTTGTTGATACTATATTATTCCAAAAAAGATGGATAAATGTCGATTCATACCATTCGTGTCCTCCCGGAATTCCTTGTATTATTAAAAATGCACCAATTATAATTAACATCCATCCCGTAATTTTTTCAATATTTTCCCGACTGGAAGTTATTCCTTTTGTGGAATTTACACCAATAATTGCAAGGACAGAAAGCAGAATTAAAGGAATAGCTCGTCCTACGCCATGGACTATTCCCAGACTTGCTCCGACTTCTGCACTCCCAGTACTTGCAACATAAATCAAGAGCCAATAAAACATTGGATTTGGGCAACCAACTCCTGCATTTCCTAAAAGCAATCCCATAAAAAATGATTTTGAGTAATCTCCTCTGTTTTGAATAAATTTTGGAGTTCCCGAATACGTGGGTAATTTTAATTCAAATAATTTTAATTGTGATAAACCAAAAAGAAATGCGGCTAATCCTGCAATTAAAAACATGTAGATAGAAATTTGGTCTAATTCTGTTGTTTGGCCTAAAACTCCAATTCCTAATCCGTAAACCATTATTGTAATTGTAAGGCCGGCACCAAACAAAGCAGCCATCAAGAGTCCTTTTTTTCCTCCTTTACCCATACTTAGAGGAACTATTATGAAGACAAGTGGAAGTGTACACGGTAAAATAATCATAGATAGTCCTGCAAGATATGAGATAATCAACCATGAAGGGTAGGATAATTCTTGTCCTGCACCAATTGCAATATCGCTTGTAATTCCAAAAATTCCCCCAACAAAAATTAATGAAAAAAGAACAAACAATAAAATTATTAAATATTTTTTTGCCACAATCTTACTTGACACATGTTTGATGATTTCCTCAGATATTTAACCTGACTATTAAATTCAAGAATAGTTTAGAATGTAATTTTTTAAAAAAATTTAGCACTAGAAAAAACTTAGAGACTGTTTAAATATTCAAATCATAGAGTATTACAATATGGCAAAAAGAGTAACTATAATGATTGACGATGACTTGGATAAAAAAATAAGAATGATTCAGGCAAAAGAAATTCAAAATACATCAACTTCAGTAAGCTATTCAGGCACAATTAACAAAATATTACGAAATAGCATTAAAAAATAGTAATTTCTGATTTTTGACTTTTTATTCTAAAGACTCTAGAAGATCTATGTCTTCTGGAATGTGCCTCTCCAACATGGATTTAAGGTATAATTTATCTGGTCCAAATGGTTTTTTTTCTTTATTGAGATCATTTAAGATTCTCATTAAAATTTCCTTATCGCCTTTATCATTTTGCATTAAAATAATTATTGATTTCATAAGGTCTTCACTCATAGTGTAGTACGATAGGAGGTAAACTAAATTTCTTTCTTGAAAAAAAATATTAATTTTTTTGTTTTTGATTATAGGGAACTTTAATTTGGAAATAATGATTTATGTAAAGGAAAAGTTTGGATTTGGTAATGACAAAACCAATTCCAGATGGATTTCATACCACTACTCCTTCATTGGTAGTAAGTGATTCAAAAGGAGCAATAGAATTCTACAAAAAAGCTTTTGATGCTAATGAAATTTATCAGATGCCTGCACCTGATGGGAAAATCATGCATGCCATGGTTCAGATTGGAGATTCTTTTGTTATGATGTCCGATGAGTTTCCAAATATGGGCTCTAAATCTCCCACAACACTAGGTGGCACTGCAGTTACAATTCATTTGTATGTTAAAGATGCAGACAAGACCTTCAATCAGGCAATACAAGCAGGAGGTAAAGTGACAATGCCAATTATGGATGCTTTTTGGGGAGATAGGTTTGGAACTATTACAGATCCCTATGGCCATTCATGGGCAATTGCTACCCACCAAAAAGACATGTCTCCTGAGGAGATGAGAAAAGCAGCTGAAGGATACTTTGCCTCTCTGGCAAAGCAATAACCTTTTTTTATTTTCAATTTTTTTAAAATATTTCAAAAATAAAATTCGCCATCCTCAAAATTTTAGATCTTAATTGAGGGATAAAATTTTTTAGCTTATGGTTTAATTGGAATCTGAATCAGTGGTGTTCCACCTTCTCCTACAACTAGAGGTAATTTTCCATCCCACGCTTGTGTTTTGAGCCATTCTAAATAAAATGGATTTTGTGCAAGTGCCTCATTAATGATTTCTATTGCTCGAGCTTCACCTGATGCCTCTGCAATGTTAGCAGCTGCAAGACCTTCTGCTTGTGCTTCAAGCTGTCTTGCCTCTACTTGTATTCTTATTAGATCATTTTCTGCTTTTTGGGCCTTTTGTTCTGCCTCTACTTTAGCTTCTATTGCTTGGTCAAATAATGAAGAGAATTCAAAATTTGTAATTGAAACTACATCTGTGTGTATATTGTATACACTTAGACGAGTTGTGATTTCTTGTGTAATATCTGATTTAACTTGTGGCCGTTTTGTGATTAGTTCGGCTGCATTATATTTGGCAGTAATTTGTTTTACCACTTCTTCTATTGCAGGTTGAATTATTCTGTTTTCATACTCTAATCCTACTTCCTTGTATAGTATGTGGACTGAATTGGGTGCTGGTCTATAGTTCACTGTAACTTCGGTTGATACAGTTTGAAGGTCCTTTGAAGCAGAAGTTGTCTCTTCTACAAATTTCATGGTCCTAACTTCAATGTTTACCACAGAGTCTTGAAATGGAACAACAAAATGGAGTCCTTCTTCTAGTGGAGGAACACTTGTATCGACTGCATTCCAATGGCGCAAAACGCCTCTATTTCCTGCATCAACTATTTGTACTGATGCTGAGGCTATCACACCAATTAAAATCAGTGCAATAATTCCAATAAAAATACTCTTTCCAGCGCTTACATTGATGGTTTTAGTTGATTCTCCAAATCTAGACAATTTGTATTATTATCTACTGAGGCTCTAATTATATTATTGTAAAAGTATCCTATGTAGATTAATTGAAATTTCTTCAAGATTCTGATATTAAAAAGGATTAAAAATCGAACCGAATGGTTTTAGAATATTTTATTTTTAATGTTTGATTCAATTGATGTATGAGAATTATCTATAAAGAATAATCTTGGAAATTGAAGAATATTTCAAAGAAATTAGTGAGAAGAATCACTTTTTAGTAATTTCCAAGGTTTCAAAAATGTTGATAAAGTCAATTAATGGTAGAAAAAAATTCCAAAAAACCATTAGAATTTGAGGTGCTGACGATTTATCGATGCTTAGCATAAAGGGAATCCATACCTTCTAACCCTGAGTTTTGCGTCATAACTAAAATAACGTGAGTTTGTTGGAAAATGTACCTGAACCTTTTTGATATGATGACACTTTAACATAATATGGTCAATTTTGAAAAAGTCTACCAAAAAGTGGGATTGCAAATAATTGAAAGGTGTCATGGAGCAATCAAAATTACAAAACATGGAAAAATTATTGAGGTATATGACACAAAACGTCACATCTGGAGTAATGGTTTGGCAGGTCTCATAATTAAAGAGGAATGTAAGAATGCAAATCTAAAAAATTGGGAGTTTGCAAATGTTCGAAGTTATATTATTGAGGAATTACTTGGTAAATCCAAGAAATAATTTTAATTCTATCCTTCCAACTATTTGTTATCTAAATAAAAATTATTAAGATGGTTTTCTCAACATTATTCAAAAATAGATCCTAATTTTCAAATACACATGAGCATCCTAGATAATCACATATTCTACCAGATGTAGTTTTTCTGTGCCATGAGAAGGAATGCTCACAGATTATGCAGTCTTTTTGTTCATTAATTTTATTTTTATTCAAGCAAAATAATTACGGTATATGTGCATAATACTATATGGTTTATTTGTTCGCTTTATTTCAATTCCTTGTATTGATTTCAAGCAATTCTAAAATTTGAAGCAAAATGGTGATAGTTTTGACAAAAAATTAATTGATAAAATTTTTTAGAATATTATTCAATGAGATGATTCATTGTTTTTTTTTACATCAACTATCAGACAAAAAGATGGAATGAAGAAAATCCAAGTAATTTTGGAAATCTGCTCAGAAAAAATATCTATGAGATAGTCTTAAAACTAGGTTATTCTGAAAATAAATCTAATTTATCTCTAAATTCTGAAATTCTATTTCTTAGAGAAACTGTACTGGTACTTGCAGCAAGAGCTATTTCGTACTGTGATTTATTCTCCCCTGTCAACATGCACGCAGCATAAATTGCAGTTGCTGCAATAATTTCTGGATTTTTACCTGCAACAATTCCTGCTTCTTGGGCCATATCAAAAACATATACTGCTTTACGAATAGTTTTTTCCTTTACTCCAATTTTGCTTGCAATTTTGTTGATAGATTTTATTGGATCAGCAATTGATACTACAAACCCTAATTCCCTGAAAAGTGATCTGTATGACCTGGCAAGATCTTTTCTTCCTATTCCAAGTTGCGTTGCAATTTCAGTCAGAGTTCTATTATGTTCCAAATCTCGACATGCAGCATACAGGCATGCTCCTGCCATTCCTTTTATGGTTCTTCCACGAATAAGATTCCGCTCTGAGGCCTTCCTATAAAAAATAGAAGCTCTTTCAATTATGGTATCTGAGAGCCCTAGCCTTGATTGTACATTGCCTAGGTCTTGAAGGGCACTTTTCAGACTTCGTTCGGCTGAATTTTTGGTGTAGGATCTTTTATCCCATTTTCTTAATCGAGCAAATGTTTGAACGGTATTTGTTGAGAGTGGCTTTCCCATAGAATCTTTGTTATAAGTATCAATTATTGTATAAAGTCCCTTGTCGTGCATTTTAGGTGACAACCCCGGACCCGTTCTTCTATTGTCAGAAACTCCTGCAAAGTTTTGAAATTCTAATCCCCTGTCTTGGACTGATTCTGTGATCACACATCCACAATTGGAACACACAATTTCGCTAGTTGAGTTATCAGTTACTAATTTTGAGATATTACAATTATTACAGATTAATTCAATTTCTTCAATTTTTTGTATAGTCATATTTTTACTATGTTGTTAAAAGCATATTTTTTACCAAGCACATTGAATGAATTTCTTTGTTTGTATTGCGATTACATTTGTGGCAAATAAACTCAATTGCATTTTTACAAATGGAACAATTTTGATGTACTTCCATTCTTAACCCGCACTTTCTACAAGAATTATTTCCCATTGAATATCAAGTACAATTATCTGTATTAAAGTAATGTAAAGTTAGTTTCAACTAATAGATATTCTTAGTTTTGATATTGTTGATAAGATTTTTTTATGGATTATAACAACACTTCAAAATAATGTTGAAATCATTTTTTTGTAAATATCTTTTCTAAACTAACCAAACTATTGTAAATTTAATTAAAATAATTTAGGTTTGAAATCACTCTTTCTAAATCTTGTTTTTCATATCTCAATGATCTAGCAGTAGAATTTCCTTGAACAAGACTTGATGAGAATTTCTGTAACATTAATTTGTCTTCTTCTGAAATTTTAGATGATACAATCTTTTCATTTAGAATATCAGATTGTTGAACAAGTTTTTTTGAATTTATTTTGTTATCTTTATTTTTTGCCAAAGAGATCTGATTAGTCAGTTCGTTTCTAATTTGAATTAAAATTTCAGTCAGCATTATTGATCATCTCAACAAAAAGGGGTAATCCTATTTGTCTGTTTTAGCAGAGTCTTCTTTCTTTGGCTCTTCTTTTTTGTCGTCGTTGCCGACTACAATTGTTGGGGTTGTTTCTTTATTTTCCATATCTATATAGTAGATCATGATCCATATATATCCATGCATTAAAGTTTATAGATTATTAGAAATCAATATAGAAACTTAGGCGTAAATTTCAGAAATTATGCCAGTATATATCAAGGTAAACCATAACTATACTATGTTCGAAAAAATAATTAAAAAACTAAAATTTGGTTCATGTAAAATTACAGAGGACGAAAATGCAGACCAAGAATTTAAAAAAGCAAAACTAGGAAAATCAGAAAAATAAAATGAAATATCAATGCAAATATTGTAATTTCACGTGGGAAGGAACTTCATATACTTTTGAAAAAGTACGAGAACATGAAAAAACTCATCAAGGAAAAATAAAGTAATGTCTGTTCGCTGTAAGGTATGTAATACCTCAAGGATTACAAATAAGAAACACACAAAAGCTGACGAGAAATGGGAATGTCAAACATGTGGGAATTTGTTAAACGCAAATGGTTATGTTGAGACAATTCAGAAACAATAAACTTTAATTCTCATGTCGGAAAATTTTATTTTAGATTTGTAATGTGCTATCCTTATTACTTGAGTTCTATTTACATTAGTAATGTCGAATCAACTATATTGTGAAGTATGTCATAAACTAAAATTTCCTAGATTTGACAAACAACAAAAATGCCAATGTAAAATAGATTAAAAGTTTTTGAGATTTTTAGTCACTGTGATTCATTATCTCTCAATTGATTGTAATCTAACATTATTTTTGGAAGTTTGTCTTCAGGGTTTAAACGAATACTGTACTTCTCACAATAACGAAAATAGTTGGGCCAGTTTTTCTTGGCAGTTTCCAGAAAATCTTCCTGAATCATATCATCGTACCAATCAATAATGTTCAAACCATATGCAAAAAATCTTCCAAGATATTTGGCAATTCCCTGCGGAATTTTTCCGTTTATGTTTAAGAAAGCAATTTCGTCTACCGTATTTAGATAATCATTTGCATATCTCTGACAATCTTCTCTAGTTTTAAGAACAGAATTTTTGTTTAGACGAGTTGTTAAATCCTCATGAAACCCACGTAATAACTGAGAATAGGTTGCCTTTGTATTTTCTTTTATGTTTCTCCAAGTTATTAAAACCATGAATGCAAGAATTATTGCAGTTAAGGAGCTAACTATAATCGCTATAACAGAAAGATCAATACTTTGGGGGGCTTGCAAAAATACACTTGCTAGATTAAAACTCACCATGTTAATTCAAAATATTGTTTATTATTGTATATACAAATAATACAACTGTTCACTCTTTAAAACTTCACCTTTCAAAAACTATTGTTCTTTCCACCAATGGGACTTCTCTTTTACATTATAATGAAAAAACCATTGGATAAATTTACGGAGGTTTGTGATGTTTTTCAATTTTTAGTTTTGTTCTCCATTCTCCATGTCTTACAAGCTGGACAACGGTTCATGGCCTTATCTCCTAGTTGTTTTGCAAATGCATTACCACAGTTGTCACAAATTTTTAAATCATCTAATTGAATCATTGCTTAATTTTCTCCACAGATATTGTTTTTGAATTTTTTAAATGGGTTTTTTCATGGTTGAGTACCTTTTGAAAATTTCCTTCCCATGCATCCCACCTAAAATTACAATGTTTGCAACTATAGGTCATTTATTTTTCCAAACTCCTTTTGTATTTTTGTTCAGATTCCTTGAATGCATCAATGTCTTTTAATGTCGCTCCTCGTTTTCCTTTTAGTCTTAAAAATAGTTCTTTTAACATGTTTTATTATCTCCTTACTAGGTATTAAAGAAGACAAATGAGAGTTTCCTGTAAAGTTTATCGTAGCTGAGTAGTTAATTCAGTCCTTCTTTTCAGATATGCAAACTCACACTACTACGACAAAGAAAATGCATTGATTCTCCTTATAGTGTTTCTGCAAAAGGCAGGTTAATTAGAATGAAGGCGGTATCTACACAATGAATACAATGTCATCTTATGTGCAAAAGACATGTTAAGACTGAAAGAGAGTTTATTGTAAAGAAGGATATTATTGTGATAGTCATTGGAACCGTAAAGAATAATTTTGATCTACAGGGTCAGTAAAAAGGAAATGCCCCTTCATGAGTCAAAAATCCTACTAATCCAGATTATAACAAAAAGTAAGATTTTTACCAATTGTATTTGATTTTTCTTTTTTGAAGATTTATAATTTAAAATTTAAAAATAATTGATCAGTTTGCATGTAACTATCAAAATAGTCTAGAAATAGATGAAGGTACAAAAATAAGAAATAGTAAAATATCAATAGATAAGATACTTTATGTGAATCATTCAGGAATTATAATAATTTTTTTAAGTATAATCATTGTAACATTACAGTTAGGAAATGCAGAGGCTATCGCATATTTTCCACCTCCACTAAAACAGATCAATGAAGGAGTAGAGCCAACAAAAGTTACTTGTACGGAGGGACTCGAACTTGTAATGAAAATCTCTAATGGAAAACCAGCGTGTCTACAACCAAGTTCTGTTTCAAAGTTAATAGAACGAGGTTGGGCAATGCACATTCTACCAGATTATAATAAAAATCAGAACAATAATTCTGAAGTCTTTACCCTTGGAGAATTTTCAGTGGAAACTGAAGATGTAAACTATTTTCAAAATTCTAAAGGATACTTGGCCAGACCAAGTATGGATGGTCAGTATCCTGCAGTAATTATGATTCATGAGTGGTGGGGACTAAATGACAACATTCGTGATATGGCAAAAAAACTAGCATCTCATGGGTATATTGTATTTGCAGTTGATTTGTATGATGGGCAATTAGCTACGACCTCAGATGAGGCACGGGAATTGATGAGCTCTTTTGATTCACAGTATTGGAATGAAAACATGAATTTTGCATCATCGTATGTGCAAGAAAAATATGCTCCTGAAAAAATGGGGTCTGTTGGATGGTGTTTTGGTGGTGGACAATCACTTAATCTTGCTTTGAGCAATGATGACATTGATGCCACTGTAATCTACTATGGACAATTAGTTACTGAAAAAGAGAGGCTATCTGTAATTAATTGGCCAATTTTAGGGATTTTTGCAGAGCTTGACCAAGGAATTCCACCTAAATCAGTAAAGGAATTCGAATCTGCATTAAATGAACTTGAAATTCCAAATGACATTTACATTTATCCAGATGTCAATCACGCTTTTGCAAATCCTTCTGGTGAGAGATATGCTCCAGAAGAATCCATGGATGCATGGCAAAAAACTATAGAATTTTTAGAGATAAATTTAAAATAAAATTTTAGTTTCTTTAAAAGGACGATGTGGTCAAGTAGACTCTCATTTTGGGGGTAACAAGGTACACAGATTCATTCAAATATTTTTCATTCAATAGAACACAAATTATCATGCAGAGATGAAACTAATTATCTGTCCTTGTAAATTCTAAAACTACTCTATCTAGCATAAATTTCAAAAATTCAGCTAGTGGTTTTTTTATTCCATTCTTTGCATTCCATTCAAGTACAAGATTGTCATAAAACTTCCATTCATCTTTATCTTTTTTGAGATGAGTTTTCATCATAACCTCAAATTCTTTAGTATTCCAATCTACAGGACACATCTTTTCACTCATCTGAATCAATCTCCCATTTTTCATTTGAAATGGATATGATTTGCACACACTTGGTTTAAAGTCATTTACAGTGCATCGAAAGACATCTTTAGATTCTTCAAGAAACATGCATCTGCTATCTTTTTGTTTTAAAGCAAGATCTAGCAAGCCTTCTTTCACCTTTATTCCAAGATCATAATCCTTTGCTCCATAAATCTCAAGAAAACTCTCTGGTTCCATTGTCAATTCAACTGAAAGTCGATAAATGTCATGGGCATTTACAAATATCACATATTCTTTGCAGCAGTTGGTATGGCATGAAATACAAGGGAATTCGCCAGTCTTAGATGCATCATAATCATTTGTAATTACATTTAACTCCATAAATCACTAATTAGATTTCATGTATTAAATCTGTAGAAAGTAACTTCATGTTTTAATCTGAAGAGACTTGAAGTAATTTTTTGGAATGAATTTAGACAGCATAGTGTTTGGATTTTTTGTAGAGCTAAAAGTTTAACTGAAAAAATACTAAAAAAGAAAAATAATCTAGAAAAATAATTTCATTATTTTTGGCAATTTCTTTAAATTTATTAAGTATTTTGAGTTATTCTTAATGATAATAATCAAGAATCTATTAAAATACTAAATTTCCGTATTTATAATTGTAAAAATGGCCGCATCTACTGTTTCGAATATTTCTAAATTAACCCTAGAGGAAATGTTCTCTGATAGTTTGACTGATACTCCATGTGTCTATCTAAACCAAGACAGAGAGGTTTGGGTGGCAACTGAGATGTGTGTTCAGTATCTTGAATCAACAGTTGATTCGATTGTAATCCGTGACGATAACTTGAAACCTGTCGGCATAGTAGGGGGATACGATCTTTTAGACCATGTTAGAAAAAACCCTACACGTGATTTTCAGTACGAAAATAAAGTAAAAGAAATAATGTATGAAAAGGTACCCATCGTTGAAAAGGATCTTATATTCAATGACCTGATGCAAAGATGGCAAGAATCTAGAAGAGCCTTTGCAATTACACCCAATTCCTTTAAAGGATATTCTCCAATATCTGCAAGAAAAATGTTGGAAGTTGGAATAAAATGCAAGTCAAACATTTCAATATCTTCGATTCCAAAAAAGAAGATAGTTACTTTTAGCCTAGATGATTCACTTGGAAGAATAATTGATTTGATGTTTAAGCATAACACTCGTAAACTTTTATTAGAATATTCTAATCAGTTTATTAGTGATAGAATAATTCTTGAAGAGATTTCAAAAATTTTAAAGTTTCATCCTGATGTTGAAAACTTTTTAGAGCTGCCAGTAAATCAAATAGAACTACCAGAGGTAACTGTTCTCAAAGAAGATCTCAACTTGAATCAAATTTGCCGAAAGCTGTACAGAATGGATCATCCATATCTAATCTACAAAGACATTTCAGTTAGTCCATGGGATATCTGTTTAACTTTGCTGTTGGATGGGATTACTCAACGCTCAGAAGAATTAAAGAAGGCATGTCCTCATTGTGGGGGGGATATTAGTTGGCTTGCCTAGAAAACCCCCTAGCAGAACGCACTCTTAGGGACTTACTTCCTGAAACTCTTACCTATTCCCTTTGTATCTTTGTTGAAAAAGGTAAAGAAGTTTGGGTAGTTGCAGGAATGCTTGCCCAATATTTGGAATCTGCAACAGATTCTGTATTGGTATTAGATGATGGAAAACCTATCGGAGTAGTTGGGGGAAAAGAAATCATGGAAAATTTATTGAAAAATCCTACCTCGAGCCTATTTTACGGAACTAGGGTAGAGGATATCATGGAGGCAAATCCTGTAACAGTCACAGATGATACAAAATACAAGAATTTGATGACGCAATGGCAAAAAAGAGGACGAGCATACGCCATTATAAAAAATGAATGGAATCATTATTCAGCAATCTCTGCCAAAAAAATCCTTGAGATTGGAATGAGATGTAAAACAAATCTATCAATCAGTGATTTAGAAAAAAAACCTCGCGTGACTTTCAAGAAGGACGATACTATGGGGTCAATAATAAAATCCATGTTTGAAAATAAGACTAGAAAAATACTGCTTGAGAATTCCAACAAATATCTCAATGACAGAATAATTATTGAAACAATAACAGAAAAAATGCGCCATCTAAAAGATATGGATTATTTCTTAAGCGTTCCTGCCAACACAATTGATTTAGAAGAAGCACGAGTGATCTTTGATAATCTGACGATAAATGAAGTATCTGCAATGATGTATGACATGGAGCATCCATATGTGATTTACAAAGATTGGGTTGTTACTCCTTGGGATATCTGTAAAGCCTTACTTTCAAAAGAGATTACAGAATATCCTAGTATATCTAGATGAGTAAAATTTCATATGATAATTTGCGAGAGATTAAGTTATTTTGATCTAATTCCAACGGGCTTGTTGGTCCATGGATTCTAGTACCTTTTGTGCAATGTGCTGCTGAATTATCATCTCAGTTATTACCTCTTCGGATAACCTCTCACTCATGGTAATATCATGTGAGAAACTAGCAGGTAACTCTGATACTAGTTTGCTTGCATCAAAGACTCCAACTGCTCTGTTTGCCTCATACTCTACAATCTTGCCAAAGTTTGAGTGAAGTCTAGTTAGTGCGTTGCCTGAATCTGAGAATCGCTCAAAGGCAAGATTAATCTGCTTGAATGAGCCAAAAGAGTTCATCTCAAAGATTCGGCCATCTTGTGCACTCCAATAGTCACTGTACTTTTCATTCTGGGTAACTTGGATTAATCCCTCACCTTTTATGGTAGATGGAATCATCATAGTTTTCATTGGATTAAGAGAATCGCCCGATATATCAAATCCGTCATTAAGATAAGTTGTCTGGTCTCTGAGTGCAAAGTCTATTGCCTTTATTGCCATGACACTGTCTGCAAGTGGTTCTAGGAAAACTGCTGACATTGTAGTGGTGTTACAGTTCTCCTCAGTATCTGAACTAAGGCACTTTGATGTCTTGTGGGTAACTGATAGCGTAGAGCGGTCAATTACCTCAGTGTCTTGAATTACTTTAATGTCTGCAATATCACCTACATTGTCATACCATACCTCTACTCGCATCTCAGCTAGGTGTCCCATTCCAACCTCTGGTACTCCAAAGAGGAACTCTTGTACCTTAAGGTCCTTGTCAGCATATACTGTTGCTGCAAATGTGTTTACTGCACCTATCTCAATTATCTGTTGTTCAAATGGTGTGTGGTGGTTATCAGTTACACTAAATGTATTGCCATTAAATGCAAAGCCGTTATCAACTATCATGCTTTGATAGTCCTCATGATTTACACCAAATGTTGGTCTTGTGTCCCATTCGTTATCTCCACCAGATGGTGCACATGCATCACCAATGCCATCCTCATTCCAGTCGAGTTGCTCAAAGTTTGGCACATCTTTACAGTTATCAAACTCGTTTGGAATTGCATCACCATCAGAGTCTAGTTTATCATCAATGGTAATACTACATAATACTGCTGCCCCAAATGGCAAAGATACAGTAGTACTGTCAATTTGGGAAGCACTGCATGTCCAGTCGCTGTATGTGTAATATTCAGATCCTGTTGCATCAAGTGAGTATATTCCTGCTACAATGTTCTCACCTGATTGTACAAGTGGACCTGGTCCTGAAAATGGTGTGGTGCCATTAGCTGATAGCGTAAACTCTGAGGCGTGGGCAAAGCCGTTGTCATCTTGGATGAGGTTCATCTCAAGTGTCAATCCTGGGGCTAGGTCATCATTAGTAATAGTACAGGTGTAATCCATGCCTGATTCTGCGATAAACTCACAGTCGCCTTCTCCTCCATCACTCATGTATGATATTGGTTTGGCCTCAGATACTGCAGTGTATCCTGCATCAATTGGGATGGTTGTACCCTCAGAGGATCCTGCAAAGGTTGTTTGTGGCTCAAAGAGTGAGTTTGTAACAATCATTGTAAAGTCTGCAGGTACTGCAGAGCCACCGTTGTTGTTAATTACATTTTTAATTACAGTCAATGTTGGGGCTACATCATCATTGATGATAGTACAAGTGGTCGAGTCGTCTAGACCAAGTGTAATTGTATTGTCTACTTGAATACCGTCACCTACACATGACCATTCGCCGGACTCGTATCCAAATAGTTCAGTCTCAGATAGTGTGTATTCTCCTGCAACAAAAGACTCATCAGACTCTACAATTGGTCCTGGTCCTGAAATTGTAGTAGGTCCAGTTGCAGTCATTGTAAAGTTACCTGGAACTGCAATGCCTCCGTTATCATTAATTACATTTTTAATCAGAGTTAATCCTGGTGCTTTATCATTATTAGTAATGGTACAAACATATTCTACTCCAAGTTGTGCTACAAAGTTGCAATCACCATCCATACTAGAGTTGTACAATGGCAATTCATTCTCAGTTACAATTGTTTGTCCTGCAGCAATTGCAATCTCTACACCTTGGGCGGATCCTGCAAAGGTTGTAAATGGAACAAACAATGGATTAGTTACATTCATCACAAAGTCTTCAGGTGCTGCAGTGCCACCGTTATTGTTAATTACATTTTTAATTACAGTTAGTGTTGCGCCATAAAGATTATAGTTGAAATTGCCAAAGTCTAATCCCTTTACTTTTTTGCCTGAATAGTCAATGTCTACCTCATAGCATGCAGGATCATGTGCGCTTCCTGGTTGGGTTTGCTCCCATTCATCAGGGATTACTTCGCAGACATCATAGTGTCCTTCAATTAGTCCTGTGAACTTGTACACACCTATTTTGCCTGCGTCATTTTCATGGGTTACTGTACTGTATTCACCATCATCAAGTACTCTATTGAAATTCTCATCAATGTATATGGTCCATCCATTAAGGTATGGCTCACCGTGATCACGTATGCCATTTAGGTTTTGGTCGGCATACTTTTGGCCGTGAATCTCACCTAGTACTTCGTTTCCAAAGTTTAATCCTGTAATTTCTCTGTAACCTGATTCCAAAGTCACATCAAAGCATTCAGGCTCTGCAGGTGAACCAGGTGCTGTTTGTGCCCAGTTATACTGCATTATCTCACAGATGTGATAGTGTCCTAGGGGTACCTCTTCAAATAGATAGTTTCCTGGGATACCACGAATGTCTTGTGTAACTGTACGCAACTCACCAGGGTCTAGTTCTGCATTGTCATTTTCATCTAGGAAAATTGTCCATCCATTAAGGTATGGCTCACCTGAATCACGTAGGCCATCACCGTTGAGGTCTTCATATTTTTGTCCTGCAATAGAGCCGTAAAGTGGAGTTGCATCTAGTCTAACATCATCAAAGTTTGATTGAGCTCGAGGAGAGTATAAGCAAATTTTCAAGTTTTTACCAATTGAAGGGTCGCCATCATATACAGTGCGCTCTATTGTATTTTCTGCCCACTGTCCTCGTGGAGGTACAATTCCCTCAGTGTATGGTAAATGTGCAAGTACGGTAAAACTTTGATCAAATAAGAACAAGTGGAATTGATTTGGAAGGCCTTCATTTCTTGTGCCTACCTGGACTGATAGAGTGTATTTTATTTCTCCTTGTACTTTAGTATCAAGATCTTGGCATAGATAGCCGTTGTTAGTATATGCAGTGTTTTTTCCTTCAGGAGCTTCATTTGTAATATGCTGAGTTTTTGGGTTGAATACTCCTGCTGTGCCATAAAATTGCCATTCAGTTGGATTAGCAGCATATGTTGGTGTCCATTTTCCATTTCCTAAGTTTGGACTTTCAAATCCTGGCAAGTTGATTGGTACTGGTACTGCAAATGCATCATCTACAGAACCCAAAGCTAATGCTAAAGAGATTGCAAGAAACGCAATTGCAAATGTTGTTTTGGTGTTCGTCATGTGTAATGTAATAAGACATCTAAAATGTATTAAAGGTAATTTTGTGTCAAGTAGAATTTTTACAGATTTTGGAATTTTGTGAGTACGAATGGATATTGTGTCATGAAGTTATGTTACACATTTGGAAAATTGTAAACTTAATTTTAAATTAAACAATTTGTATACCTAAGAAAATTAAACTTGGTGTCTTATGTTGATTCATTATAAAAATAGGCTTTGATTCTACCTAGATTACCATTATTCCACTAGATATTAGAAATTGTATTCCTAAAACAAAATCAGAATCATCTAACAATCCTTCTGCCCACCATCCTGTATTCGTTTTAATCCAATCTGGAATTTCCTGTGTTTTTGATAAACTAGATTCTGTAATTGGAATTTTGAGAATATCCTCTTTAATTAAAAATTGAATTGATTGTACAAATTCCTGATCTCCAATAATTCCTGTTGACCACCAACCTGCATTCGTTTTAATCCATGATGGGATGGTGATAGTTTGTTCTTTTTTCATTCCTGGTTGAGTAATAACGAGATCAGATTTTGATGTAAAAAATTCTTCAAAATTTTGAGAGTTTTGACCAGTCAAAATTAATTTTAACTGATATTCTCCATAAGTTGGGATAAAAATGGACTCTTGGATAACCCCATTTTTGGCCAAAATACCGATATGAGATTCACTTGTGCCAATATTTGACCATATTTCTTTTCCAGATGAATCAGTTATACTATATGCAAACAGAATTTCTTTTGCCGGATTATTGTCTGCATCAAAAAAAGAAAAAGTAAATGAAATAGGTTCTCCTGTCCTTGATTTTGAATCCCATGATACATTTGCCTGAATGTTGTTATCAAAGGTTAAATCTAGAAAACTATATTCAATCAAGTTTCCCGGCAAAACTTCAACTGTTAATGGGTTATTATCATTTTTTTCTAATGACATGTATTCTTCATGTGGAATTTTTATTCTGATGATATTCTCATTAGGAGATAAATTATCAAAATCAACAAATTTGTCATCTAGCTGCATACCTTTTACAAATACATCTACATCATAACCTTGTTTGAAAGACAAAAAGTCTTTTTGTAAAATAATTAATTGTGTGAAACCTATTTCATGTTGATGAATATTTTGTTGGTTTGGAATTATTTTAAATGATATTTTATCCAATTTTTCATTGTCATTGAAATTTGAAATTTTGCTGTTGTAAGATTTTATTGAAACTGGATATTCTTGAGCATTTGCTGTTTTAAATAGAAATGTTTCTTTTTGTGGAATGTTTACAAAGGTTTCAAAAAGTAAATCTTTTGTTGTCATTGTTTTAGGATTTGTTGCACCTACAATGGATACTTTGATATTATATTGCCCACTCTTATCAAACACGGGTCCTTGGATAACTGGGACTGATTCTCCTCTTGAATAATAACCCCCAGCAATTGGATGTTTTTCACCGAAATATTTTGTACATTTCCAAAGTTCCTGCTCAAGACAGTCTGTTTTTGGTTTGATTTCTAAATCTAATTTGCCATCTTCATCAAAAAAATATTCATTTGCAACAAGATCATCTTCATGGAAAATTTGGACACGATATGTAACGCTTTTCACATTAGTGTTAGTATCACTATCAAATAACCTAATTGAGAGATTTGCATTTTTTGAATCATCAAGAGTAAAATCCTCAGGCGTAAGCAATGTGCTTATTGCCAATTTTAATCCATCAAAATCAATAGGTGGGGCAAGAGAACCTGAATGATGCTGGGCATAAACTGGAGAAAACGAAATTAAAAGCATTACGGCCAATGTAGTCCAAACCAAATTTGGGATCATAACTTTGAATATTCAAAGGAGCTTAAAATATAATTCGAAAAATTGTAATTTCTGAGTTTTCTAATCCAAGTATTAAATACGAAAGTAATTCCGAGAAGTCATTTATTGGAATAGCAACACGATAGGCATATTCTTTGTATGAGTTGGGCTCCAGATTCATGGATAATTTTTTCTACCATAAAGCTTCCACATTTAGAGCAATATTGAGTTGTCATGTTTGATTTAACACCTCATCCATGATCTGAATTATTAAATTAAACAGATCTCAAATTGATTTTATGCTGAATCAAATCAACTCCCATGTCGAAAACAGAAATAGATTCAAAAGATGTGATGAATAAAAGGGATTTAATTTGATACAGAGAGTTGAGAATGAAAAATGTAGTATTGTTCTATATAGTTACACATAGTCTACGTGGACTAGGCTTTAATTACATAATTTTATCATCAAATTATGGGTCAATGGTTATCTTGGATAAAATCCAATGAGAAACAACTTTTAACAATTCTTGATGACCTTGCCAAAAAAGCCGTTGAAACATCTGAAGCACTTGTGGTTTTATTTTCTGATCTCTCAAATGAAGAATATCCTAAAAAAATACATGAACTTGAAAGAGAAGCCGACCTTCTTACACGGGATATTTTTTCAGAGTTAAACAAGACCTTCATTACTCCTTTAGATCGTGAAGATATGCAGAGAATAGCCTCAAAAATTGATGATGTGATTGACTTTACTGATGGTATTGCAGCTAGGTTATCCAGTTATCAAATTACCGAAGTTCCACCATATTCATTAGAAATGGCACATGAACTTGTAAATGCTACTAAAGAGGTTCAATATATGATATCAAAATTACAACGTATCAAAAATCCTCAAGATATGATTAATCATTGCAGAAATACTAGTGACATTGAACACAAAGTAGATGATCTATATCGAGATGCAATAAAAGAGCTTTTTACAAGTACTGATCCAATTCATATTATTAAACTCAAAGACATCTATGAAACAATGGAGACTGCATCAGATAGATGTGTAGATGTAGCTGATGTCATTGAAGATATTGTTCTGAAATATACGTAGGTTAAATTTATGTTAGAAATCGCGATTGGAGCAATAATTATAGCACTAATCTTTGATTTTGTAAATGGATTTAATGATTCTGCAAATTCGGTGGCTACTGTAATTGGAACACGTGTGTTAAAACCATTACAAGCAGTTTCGTTATCTGCAGCTATGAATTTTATTGGTCCTTTTGTTTTTGGTGTTGCAGTAGCCACTACAATTGCTAAAGGTATCGTCAGTCCGGATGATATTACAGTTTACATGATTGTTGGAGGTTTAGCAGGGGCTATTGGTTGGAGTACTTTGTGTACATATTTCGGATTACCAATTTCAAACAGTCACTCTTTGGTAGGTGGAATAATGGGGGCAGGTATTGCAGGGCTGGGTTTTGAAAAACTTGTTTATGGTGGTTTAACAAAAGTATTAGCAGGAATAGTAATCGCACCCATCGGAGGGATTATTTTTGGACTTTTGTTAACAGGATTGATAATTACAGTATTTGCAAATCGGAAACCTGCACCAGTAAACAGAACATTTGGTAGATTACAAATAATTTCTTCAGCATGGTTTGCCCTTACTCACGGTGCAAATGATGGACAAAAAACTATGGGAATTATAGTTTTAATTTTGTTTTCTGCAGAACTAGTTCCTGACCTTGAGATGCCCCTTTGGGTAATACTTGCAGCAGCAACTGCAATGGGATTAGGCACCTTTTTTGGAGGATACAAAGTCATAAAGACACTCGGAGTTAAGGTAACTAAACTTAAACCTTATCAAGGATTTGCAGCAGAAACTGGTGGTGGTCTAATGCTGGCCATTTTTGCAGTTTTGGGAATTCCTGCAAGTACCACACATGCAATTACAGGCACTATAATGGGAGCAGGGGCTGCTCGCAGAAAGAGAGCAGTTCGTTGGAAAGTTGGAAGACAAATTGTTTTTGCTTGGGTAATTACCATCCCTGGAAGCGCTGCAATGGGAATTGGGATTACTTATCTAATTCACTTGTTTGTGTAGAACTTGAAAATTCTTACTACTAAAAAAAAGATAATAATTCAGATTTCCGGAATTGGAATTGCTGTAATAATTGGGTTGATGATGTACTATATTTTAAAGTAAAAAAATTAGAATAGGTTTATTGCAGTGGCACGCTCTTTTTGTTTTTGATCAACTAGAGCATCAACATGTTGACCTGGCTATGCATTAAAATCACCAATGTTTACTGAAAAACCATCCAAAGTTTCAGCTATACACCCGGATTCCATAATTGCAATCACCTTTACCATCTCTTTATTTTCTTCGGGAGCAGTAAAGAACATCAAGTATGCCAAAAGTAAACATGCTAGAGCAATTATTCCACCTACGAGTAAAGTAAAATTTATTCCAGATTTATTATTAAATTGTTTATTTATTCCTGCTACATTATTACTAGGAAAAACTCAGATATATTGAATATGTTTATCTTGCAATGATTTGTAATTAAACCAAAATTGTTTTTGTTATGATATATGCTGCTACACTAAACAACAAAATTGAAAAAATCTTTACCAGATTTTTTTTGGGTATTTTTGTTGATACTTTTATTCCAATATATCCACCTAAAACGCCACCAATAATAATCAACATTGCAATAATGAAATCAACATTACCTGAAACAAAATACCTTCCAGCAGCTACAAGACCAAAGGAACTAACAGAAATTAGAGATGTGCCAACGGCTTGTGCAATGTTTAATCCTCCCGAATACATCAGGGTGGGAACTATTAAGAATCCTCCACCTATACCAAAGTAACCTGCAAGAATACCCACTGAAAAACCAGATAGAAAAAGATTTTTTTTAATTAAAATAAGTCCAGATTTTCCGCTAGTTGTTTCAATATGAGAATTTTTCTTTTTAATCATAAAAATTCCAATTGCTATCATAAAAACTGCAAATAAAATTAACAAATATTCTGGTCTAGTCCATAAACCAAACTGCGATCCAATTATTGTCCCTACAATTCCAGGAAGGGCAAATTTTATGCCTTTTTTGATTTTGAGATGACCATTTCGTCTATGAGAAATCAGATGGATTAGGGAAATAATTCCTATAGCAAGGGCTGATGTTCCAATTGCTAAATGAACATCTTTTACGCCTATTACATACAAAAGCAATGGAACAGCTAGAACAGAACCACCACCTCCTACTAATCCAAGGCTGAATCCTATGATTATTCCAGAAATAATAGAAAGAAAAAGATTCAGAGGTTCTAAAAGAATTTCAACTGGCATCTATTGCACATCTGTTTGGACCAATTTCCAAATCAGGAATCTCGGATTGTACAAGTTTTAACTCTCCTTTGTTGACTGTAATGATTTTTCTATAATTCATTGGTCGGGGACGAGTTATTGCAACTACTTTGTTTACAAAATCTTGTTTTGAGATATCAAGCCATGGAAGTTTTTGTGATTTTTGTATTGTGGAATAAAAGGCATCATTAATAGATTTTACATCCTCTCCATGATGCGTTGGAAATACCATTGTACTATCTTCAAGTGTTAGTAACTTGTTGTGCAGTGTGTTGTAAAGATCTTCTGTAAACTCTTCTGCATTGTCCCTTAGATCTGGCCTTCCAATTGATTCAACAAACAAGATATCACCAGTAAAGACATATTTTTCCTCAACTAAAAAACTTAGACTTCCGGGTGTATGGCCTGGAGTATGAATTACCTTGAGATTGGTCTTGCCAAAAGATATTTCATCTGCATCTCCAATAAAGTTTGCATCATAGTTATACCCTTCATACTTTGAAAGATATAATTTTGCTCCAGTTGCTTTTGCAAGATCTCTTGCAGAGGATACATGATCTGCGTGTTGGTGGGTATCAAATACTTTGGTGATTTGAAATCCTTGTTGTTGAGAAATATCAATATATTTTTCAAAAGGATACAAAGGGTCTATTACTACTGCTTGGTTATCTGATATTACAATATGTGATAAACAACCTTTTCCAACTTTTTGGATTTGGATTATTTTGGTTGGTTCCTTTACAATAGTTACAGATTTGAGTACTTGATTCCATCCTGCTAATCCACCTGCAAGTGTTTGAGAATCAATTCCTGCTCTGGTTAGAGCAAAGCTTGCAATCATTGCACGATTTCCATGTGGACATATAGTTACAACTTGTTTGTCTTTGGGAATATTTGATATAGTATTTGGATTAAAGAGTTCTCCTAGTGGGATATTTACACTCCCCGGAATTTGAAATTCTGAAAACTCTTTTGCTTCTCTAACGTCTAGTAAAAATACAGTTCCTAGTTTTTGGGCTAGCTCATCAGGTAAAATTATTTTTCCAGTTTGACCTTTTGTTACCTTGCCCTTCCAAGAGGAAAAACCTCCATCAAGAAAATAGGCATCCAATCCAAATGACTTCATCATAGAGGCAGTCTCTTTAGCATAGTCTTCAGGTTCAGAAATTAATACAATTTTGATATTTTTGGGGATTTTTGTCATTATCTTTTCTTTTGTTTGAGCATTGCATACCGCATGAACAGAGCCTTTTACATGAGCTTGCTCAAAATCTTCCTTCATTCGAAGGTCAAACAAAAGTATCGGTATTTTTTGGATTAAATCCTGTTCTAGTTGGTCACCAGATATTTCCATATTTTCAATAGTTTGATGCATGAATAAAGATAACTTTCTTTGAATTTAATGAAGAAGTTTATACTGCAATTAGTTGCAATTACAAAGAGGATTTGGTCAAAAAAACATCAACAATTACATTCCGACTAGATGAGAAATATGAAAAAGGTCTAAGAAAAGAGGCCGAGGATAAGCGTATCAGTCTTAATACTTTAGCCAACCAAATTTTTGGAAATCACGTAGAGGTTGAACAATACATGAAAAAATTTGGCATAATTGAAATGAGTAAAGGAGCTTTCAAGGAACTACTAAATTCGCTTGATGAGAAAAATATTATTAATTTTGCAAAATCTATAGGAGCAAAAGAACCAAAAGATTTCATATTATTCAAATGGAAAAAGATAACTTCTGATTCAGTTACAGAATTTATCAAAATGTATTTTGAACACTGTGGTTATGGAATGTGTGATATTGAAAAAAGTGAAAGCAATAATACTATCAGTGTACACCATGACTTTGGAAAAAATGGATCAATCTTCTTAAAAGCATTTTTTGAAGCAATAGTTCAATCAACATTAGAAAAAGATAGCAAGATAATAATTTCTAATAATTCAGTAACTATGTCATTTTAAATTATTCATAAAAATTTAAAATGTCATACCTTTGAAAAATAATCTCTAAGTTTGAATCTTGAGATGAACTTTTTTTGGAAACAAAATAGTCCCATGGGGATTGAAGTTGATGTTTTAGAAATTCATAAGAGAAGTGTTTACAAATCTTCTGTTTACACATGAAAAGCCGGTTTTTTACTAATAATATTAAATTCTAGAAAAGACCAACTATCTCGATGTCATCTACTTCCACTATCTCCTTTTGGTGGGATTCATGTGTTACAAATCGCAAGTTAAAGTTACTTACACCAAGATAACTATCAAGATTTACAGTTTCTTGGTGCCATGTATCATCATCACCTGCATTATTAGTCCAATTATAGATAGTATTCCATTGAGAACCGTCATACAATTCTACTTTAAGATACTCACCGTTATCCAGATCTTTGTCAACGTATCTCCAAAATGATAGGGTTGCACCAGAGTATGACCCAAGATCAAGAGAGTTACTCATTGTTATAGTGCATGTACTATCACAGTTATCAGAGTGTGCAACAAGATTAGAAGAGTGTCCTGGTACTTGTTTTTCATCTGGAGATTCTAATTTCCA
>JAOTVS010000090.1 GCA_029863275.1 Candidatus Nitrosopumilus sp. | reverse complement strand
TACAGTTCATGTAATAATTGAAAACAAACCTGGTATAAGAGATCCAGAAGGAGAAACAATACTCAATGATTTAGTCCTAAAAGGAACCTGTAAAACTATAACTAAAATCACCACTGCCAAAATGCTAAAATTCACAATTAATGAAAAGGACAAAAGAACAGCAGAGTCAAAAATTCAAAGTATTTGTGATGAATTACGTATTTTCAACCCGATGGTAAGTAAAGTAACAATAAATGCATTTGATTAATCTGTATTTAATTAGATTGTTTCATATCAATATCGATCAAAATAATTTTATTATGAGAATTTTTTAACTAGATTCAAATTAAATATCTCTTTTGAAAAACAATGTCATGAAGGTAGGAGTCATAGTTTTTCCAGGAAGTAATTGTGATAGAGATATGTTTCATGTTCTAACTAATGTCTTTTCATTGGATGCGCAGTATTTTTGGCATAAAAATGGACTCCCAAAAAATATTGATGCAGTGATTCTTCCAGGCGGTTTCTCCTATGGGGACAGACTAAGAGCAGGGGCAATCGCTGCACATAGTCCCATTATCCAAGATGTTCGAAAAATGGCAGATAAGGGAATTCCTATTTTAGGTGTTTGTAACGGGTTCCAAATACTAGTAGAATCAGGATTGTTGCCTGGAGTACTGCTCAAAAATAGTTCCTTAGATTTTATGTGTGAATGGACCAATTTGATAGTTGAGAATAATAATACCCCTTTTACAAGTCAGTTTCAAATAAAACAAAAAATACCAATTCCCATTGCTAATGGAGAAGGTAGATATTTTGTTGATGAGGATACTTTAAAAAAAATAAAGAAAAAAAATCAGATTGTGTTTCGATATGACAGAGTTGTAAATGGTTCAACTGACAGAATTGCAGGAGTTTGTAATGAGGACGGAAATGTTGTGGGAATGATGCCACATCCAGAACGTGCAGTTGAATCTGAAATTAATCCCATAGATAACAAACCATCCTCGCTAATTTTTAAATCCTTAATTTCGTCTATAGGTGCTACACATTGAGTTTAGAACCGGAAGAGCTAAATTATTTAAAATCCAAAATTGGACGGGAACCATCATCTACTGAACTTCATATTGTAGCAGCTGAGTGGTCTGAGCATTGTTCATACAAGTCATCAAAGAAACATCTTAAAATGTTACCCATGTCAGGGCCTTTAGTTATTTCAGAGAAAGGATATGATTCTGGAGTTTTGGATGTTGGTGGTGGGTACGTAATAACTGCACATATTGAAAGTCATAATCATCCTTCAGCAGTTGAACCTTATGGTGGTGCTGCAACAGGAGTAGGGGGAGTAATTCGTGATATATTATCAGCAGGTACTAGACCAATTGCCATTTTAGATGGTTTACGTTTTGGAAATATTGAAAACGATAAACAGGCAAGATGGTTGTTCAAAAATGCAGTAACTGGAATTGCAGATTATGGGAATTGTTTGGGAATTCCTACAATTGGGGGAGAAGTAGAATTTGATGAATGTTATTCAAATTATGCTTTAGTAGATGTTGCAGCAATCGGCTTTGGCAAAAAAGAAAACTTGATAAAAAATCATGCAAACAATGGAGACCTTGTTGTTTTGGTGGGGGGATCTACTGGACGAGATGGAATTGGAGGATCACAATTTGCATCAGATTCCTTAGAAACAGAAGACCGATCTGCTGTTCAGATTCCAGATCCTTTTATTGAAAAATTAATCATAGAAGCAATTCTTGAGGCAAGGAAGCATAATTTGATCAATGCCTTGAAAGATCTTGGAGGTGGAGGATTGTCGTGTGCAATATCTGAGACTGCAGATACCCTCGGAATTGGAATTGAGATGGATGTTGACAAGATTCATACTCGCGAGCCTGGAATGCATCCAGATGAAATTATGATCTCAGAATCACAAGAACGGATGTTAATAATTACAAATAGACAAAAATTGAAAAAACTTCAAGAAATTTGTAAAAAATTCTCAATTGCATGTTCTGTAATTGGTCATGTTACTTCTGGAAATAAAATGCATGTAAAAAAAGGAAGTGAAACATTCGCAAATATTTCAACAGATATTGTAGCTAATGCTAAACTTTTAGATAGACCTTCAAAAAAACCAAAGTATCTAAAATTAATTCAAAAAGAAAAAAAATTAAAACCTATTTCAAATCTTTCAAAAACAATGATGCAATTAATTTCATCTCCCAATATTGCAAGTAAAATTTGGGTTTACAGTAAATATGACCACGAAGTTGGAATAAGGACAGTAATAAAACCTGGACAGGATGCATCTGTTCTTAGATTAGATAATGGAAAATTCCTAGCTGTAAAAATTGATGGTAATCCAAAACATTGTTACATTAATCCAAGAGAAGGAGCAATTGGTTGCTTTGAAGAAGCTTGCAGAAACGTAGTGTGCACAGGTGCAAAACCAATAGGAATGCTTGATCATTTGCAGTTTGGAAATCCACAGGATCCTGAAATTTTTTGGACCTTTTTAGAAACACTAAAAGGATTAACTGATTTTGCAAAATATTTTAAAATTCCATGTATTGGAGGAAAAGTAAGTCTGTACAATGAAACTCCTAAGGGTTCAATCAAACCTACCCCTCTAATAGGAATATTGGGATTGATAGATACAAAACCACTTTTTCCAAAAAAAATAAAATTAAATGATTCTCTAATTATAATTGGCAACACCAAAGATGAGTTAGGAGGTTCAGAGTATTACGAATACATTCACAAATTCGTTGGAGGTAATTGTCCTAGAGTAGATTTTAAAGAGTCCAAAAAAAATATGAATGCAGTTCTAGGAATTATTAAACGGGAATTGATCAAAGTCGTTCATGATTGCTCAAAGGGCGGACTTGGCATTGCAATAACTGAAATTTGTATGACCAATCACATAGGATGTAATATTTCAATAAATGAAGTACCAGGAGAAAAACTTGAATTCGAAAGAATCTTATTTTCAGAAAGTCACTCCAGATACCTTCTTGTTCTCGAACAAGAGAATCTTAAAGAGGTCGAAACGGTTCTGAAGGAAAAAAAAGTACCGTTCAAGATAATTGGGAAATTTGGCGGGAAAAAAATTCAATTTTTGCAAGGAAAAAAAACAATGATTGATTTAGACGTAAATAAGACCCATAAAATTTGGGCAAATTCGTTGAAGGATATGGTACTTCGTGGCTAAACTAATCTTAAAATGAATAAATTTTTTTAATTTGGATAATTGCTTTGTTTTCAAGTCAAGTAATTTTTTTATTTATAAAATCTAAATTTGATCGCGACGAAGGTTTAGCATTTTTATTAATCAAAATTATCTCTAAATTTAGATTGGCCTCTATTGGAAGTAGTACATTGTCTTACAATAAATCATGTAATTGGAATGATTTGCACCATGAAATTCATATTTCTCAAAGGAGTCTTGACAGAATTGGTTAAAGAAAATTGTGGAGTTGTAGGTATTTTTAGCCTCAATGGAACTAATGTAGTCCCCATGGCAATTGATGCCTTACGAGCCTTACAACATAGAGGTCAAGAAGCTTGGGGCATAGCAATTCCAAATAAACCACCTCTAAAAAAATTAGGATTGGTTTCTTCAGCATCTTCTGAATTTAAAAAAATATCAGAGGAATATCGATCACCTTCAGTAATTGGACATGTCAGATAT
>JAOTVS010000007.1 GCA_029863275.1 Candidatus Nitrosopumilus sp. | reverse complement strand
CTGTAGAATGGACGAATTCTGATACTGCAGCTCATACAGTAACGGGTGGAAGTCCTGCTGATGGTCCTTCAGGTGTATTTGATAGCAGTTTAATCTTAGGGGGTGCACAATATGCATTCACATTTGAAGAAATTGGAAGCTATGATTACTTCTGTATGGTACATCCATGGATGGTTGGCGACGTTCAAGTGAACTAACCAAAATTTCCTTTTTTTCTTATTTTATTTGGTTTTTGCGTATGGCTCTATTGAATGTCACACCAAATCTGTGTGTTTCATCCCTAGCATGTTGAAGAATTTGCAATGATCCTTTGTTCTTTGGAATTAAAATTGGATTTTTTTTGTTTGGAAGAAAGACTTCTTCGTTTTCTTTTGCCAAGGATATACAGGGAGTCTTTAGACCTAGTGATTGTAATGATTTTAAAGCCGCATTTAATTGGCCTTTCCCACCATCAATTACAATCAAATCAGGTAACTGTGAATCCTCTTCAAGTAATCTAAAGTATCTGCGTTTAATTATTTCCCCAATCATTGCAAAATCATCTCTGCCTGAAACTGTTTTTATTTTGAATTTTCTATATCCAGATTTATTTGGAATTCCATCCACAAATCTTGACATAGAGCCAACTGCAAAATCTTCCCCGTGATTTGAAATATCAAAACATTCAATTATTTTTGGAACATTAGGAAGACCCAGTAATTCTTTGAGATCCATTAGACTAGGATCACCCCCTTTGCTGTGAATTAGATTAATGTTCTTTAAAATTAATTTAATGATTTCTTTGCGTTTTCCTTTTTGAGGGCATTGAATCTGGACGGAAAATCCAGATTGGTCCGACAATAATGATTCTAACAATTTTGTGTTTTCAGGTAATTCACTTACAAGAATAAATTTGGGAATTTTATGTGTAGAATAGTATTGAAAAAGAAAATTGGAAAAGGAATTATCACCTACCAAATCAAAAAAGAACTTATCACTATCTCTAATTACTCCATGTATCATCCTAAAGTTCATAACCGTAACAGTTTGATCTTGCTCACCTATTCCAAAGTATTCTTCATCAGAATTGTCCACATATTCCATTTTTTGTTTTGTCTGAAGGCTATCTAATCTAATTAGAGTATCTCGAATCTCTTTTGCTCGTTCAAATTGTTGTAAATCTGCAGCATGTTTCATTTCTTCTTTTAGCTTTTGGCTAAAAATTTTAGTTTGGTTTTTTCCTTTAAGGATTTCTTCTAGTGCAAAAACATGTTTTGGATATTGTTGTTGAGCTTCTTTAAATTCACAGGGGCCTTCACAGTTACCTAAGTGGTATTCTAGACAAACTTTTTTTGGTAATTGTGTACAGATTCTAATCTGAAAAGCCTTTCTCAATGTTCCAATAGTTAATAACTTTGAACTACCACGTGTAAAGGGACCAAAAATTTTACCTTTGCCTAAAAATTTTCCATCCCTAGTGCGTCTTGCAACAAGCAATCTAGGATATTTTTCATCAGAGATTCTAAGATAGGTATATCTTTGTTGATCCTTTAGTTCAATGTTAAACCGTGGTCTGTATTTTTTGATCATGTTTGATTCTAAAAGAAAAGCTTCACTTTCATTATCGGTTAAAACAAATTCAATGTCAGAAATATTTTCAACAAGTTTTTGTGTTTTATAATTTTGATTTTTTAAAAAATATGATTTTACCCTGTTTTTAAGATTTTTTGCTTTTCCAATGTAAATAATTTTTTGCTCAGAGTCTTTCATCAAATAAATCCCAGGGTTAGATGGAATGTGTATTTTTGAAATATCAAAGGTCATTTCTTGATTATTTTTTTGAGATATTTTCCAGTGTAGCTTCCCGGAGATTTAGAGATCCTTTCAGGCGTGCCTGTTGCTACTAATCGTCCACCTTCATCGCCACCCTCAGGCCCAAGATCAATTATCCAATCAGAGTTTTTTATCACATCCATATTATGCTCTATTACTACCACTGTATTTCCAAGATTAACCAACCTATTTAGAACATCAAGGAGTTTTTGTACGTCTGCAAAATGCAATCCTGTGGTAGGCTCATCAAGAATATAGAAAGTTTTTCCAGTCCCACGTTTGGATAGTTCTGCTGCCAATTTTACACGTTGAGCCTCACCTCCCGATAAAGTCGTGGATGATTGTCCAAGTTTGATATATCCCAAACCAACATCATTTATTGTCTGTAACTTTCTTTTGATTGCAGGAATATTCTCAAAGAATTTCAAAGCCTCAAATACAGTCATTGCCAATACATCAGAGATATTTTTCCCCTTATACAAAACAGAGAGAGTTTCTGAGTTGTATCGTTTTCCTTTACATTCATCGCATTTTACATAGACATCAGATAAGAATTGCATCTCAATTTTTTTTACTCCATCTCCATCACATGCAAAACATCTACCATCAGCTACATTAAAAGAAAATTGTCCTGGCGCATAACCACGCTCTTTAGAAATTTCTGTATTTGCATAAAGTTCCCTAATGGGTGTAAATGCACCAATGTATGTTGCAGGATTTGATCTAGGAGTTCTTCCAATTGGAGACTGATCAATGGCAATTACTTTATCAATATTTTCCAAACCTGTGACTTCATTGTGACTGATTGACTTTAAGGTAGATTTTGTAAAATGATTTTCCAAAGATTTCAATAAAATATCATTAATCAAAGTAGATTTTCCAGAGCCAGAAACACCCGTGACTGAAATAAACAAGCCCAAAGGAAATTCAACATCGATATTTTTCAAGTTATTCTCAGAAGCCCCTTTAACTACTAACGAACCGGAGCGATTTCGAATTTTATTTTCAAGTTTTATGAGTGAATTATCTTTTAGATAATTTCCAGTTATGGATTTGTGTCCGTTAAGAATTTTATCAACAGTTCCTTCAAAAACTATACTTCCTCCATGAATTCCAGCCCCTGGACCTAAATCTAAAATCCAATCCGAATTTCGTATAACTTCTTCGTCATGCTCTACGACAATTACAGTATTTCCAAGATTTCGTAGCTTTGTTAGCGTTTTTATGAGTCGTTCATTATCTCTTTGATGCAAACCTATTGTTGGTTCATCTAAAACATACAAGACCCCAGTAAGATTAGAACCAATTTGCGTAGCTAGTCTAATTCTTTGAGATTCACCTCCAGACAATGTTGCACTAGATCTATTTAATGTCAAATAATTCAAACCCACATTCATCAAAAATTCTAATCTTTCTTTAATTTCTTTTAGAACGTCTCGTGCAATGTATTGTTCATTTTCAGTAAGACTTAAGGTTGAAAAGAAATCATAACAATGATCAATAGACATGTCACAGATTTCCATTATTCCTTTATCATTAATTTTAACTGCCAAAGACTCTGGTTTTAATTTTCTTCCTTTACATACATTACATGGAGTATCGCGCATAAACTGCTTTAACCATTCACGTTTTGATTCAGAATCAGTCTCCATAAAAACACGCTTGAGATTCTCAAGAACACCTTCAAACGCATTAGTGTATTGCCAAGAAGAATCTCCTGATTTAGAACGGTAATCAAAATCAATCATATCATCTGAACCGTGTAAAATTATCTTGAGATGTTTTGGTTTTATTTTTTCAATAGGAGTCATTAAATCAAAGCCAAATTTTTTTCCTACAGCCCTCAAAGCTTGTCTTCTAAAAGATGAGAATCGTCCACTCCAAGGAACAATGGCGCCATCCAAAATGGATTTGGTTTTATCAGGAATTACCAAATCTGCATCAAACTCCATTTTTACACCAAGTCCATTACATCCTTTACACATTCCAAAAGGAGAATTAAACGAAAATGTCCTAGGTTCTAGTTCACCTATGGTCAAACCACAGTAAGGACATGCATTATTTTGAGAAAAAATTTTTTCTCCTTTTTCAGAGGAAATCATTACATCACCTTTTGAAGTTTTAATTGCAGTTTGTATAGCTTCAAATAACCTGGATCTTTCTGATTTTTCTGTCTTTATTCTATCAACGACAATCTCAATATTATGCCATTTTTGTCGGTCAAGTTTCGGAATTTCATCATCCAGGCTCAAAATTTCGCCGTTTAGTCGTATTCTAGAGTATCCATCTTTTTTTATTTGTTCAAATAATTTTTCATAAGTCCCTTTTTTTCTCTGAATTAATGGAGATAAAATTAGAATTTTTTGTTCATTAAAGTCCTTAAGGACCGAATCACAAATCGTCTCAACTGATTGGCTTGAAATTTTTCGGTTGCAATTAGTACAATAAGGAATTCCAATTCGTGCAAAAAGTAAACGCATGTAATCATATATTTCTGTAGTAGTGCCGACTGTAGAGCGGGGATTTTTACTAGTTGTTTTTTGTTGTATAGAAATTGCTGGAGATAATCCCTCGATTGAATCAACGTCAGGCTTATCCATCATATCTAAGAATTGTCTTGCATACGCTGAGAGAGATTCAACATATCGTCTTTGTCCTTCAGCATAAATTGTGTCAAATGCCAAAGTAGATTTACCAGAGCCAGATAATCCACTGATTACAACTAGTTTATTTTTAGGAATATCCACATCAATATTTTTTAAATTATGATGTCTTGCACCTCGAATTTTTAATTTATTTTCTGTCATCTTTGAATTTAATCTCCCGTTCTAGTCTTTTTATTCTATCTCTGCATTCAATTGCTCGCTCAAAGTCTAACTCCTCCGAATATTTTTTCATCTGAGCTTCCAAATCAATCATATCAGCGGTCAGGTCATATGTGGATTTTAGTTTAGATTCATCTAGAATTGTTACTTGTTCTGGAACAGATTTAATTATTGTTTGAGGAGTGATATTATGTGTTTTGTTGTATAGAATCTGTTTTTCTTTACGTCTCTTAGTTTCATCCATGGCATGTTTCATAGAATCAGTATTGCGGTCTGCATACATTATTACAGATCCATTTGCATTTCTGGCAGCACGTCCAAAGGTTTGAATCAAACTAGTGAAATTTCTCAAAAATCCTTCTTTATCAGCATCCAAGATTGCAACTAGAGAAACTTCAGGAATATCCAAACCTTCCCTTAACAGATTGATTCCAACTAGTACATCAAATTCTCCTAATCTAAGTTGCCTAATTATCTCCGTTCTCTGGAGACCATCAATTTCTGAGTGCATATAACGAACCCTAACTTCTTTTTTGGATAGATATTCTGCCAAATCCTCCGCCATGCGTTTAGTCAAGGTAGTAACTAAAACACGCTCATTTCTGGAGGTTCGAATAGCAATTTCTTCAATCAAATCATCCATCTGGTCTTTTGAAGGTCTTATCTCCACTTCAGGGTCTAATAATCCAGTAGGTCTAACTAGTTGTTCTGCTATTTGATGAGATGTTTTTTTCTCATAATCTCCAGGAGTTGCAGATACAAAAATCGTATTTTTTATGTACCCCTCAAACTCTTCGAATTTTAAGGGTCTGTTATCATATGCACTTGGGAGTCTAAATCCATATGTAACGAGTTGATCTTTTCTAGAATGGTCACCTTTGTACATTCCATGAAGTTGTGGTAGTGTTACATGTGACTCATCAATTACAAGTAGGAAATCATCTCCAAAAAAATCCATTAGGCAAAATGCTTTTTCTCCAGATTTTCGTCCATCAAAATGCCTCGAATAGTTTTCAATTCCAGAACAATATCCCAACTCTTCAATCATTTCCAAATCATATTTTGTTCTCATCTCTAGTCTTTGTTTTTCTAATTCATTTAATTCTGGTAAGCGTTTTTCTAGTTCCTCTTTAATTGAATTTACAGCAGATTCTCTAACATCTTTTGAAATAAGATAATGTTTTGCAGGGAAAATTTTTATTTGAGATAATTTACGTTTCTCTTTTAAAGAAATATGATCGAGTAAAGTAATTTTTTCAACCTCATCGCCAAACATAGATATTCTAACGATATCCTCAGAGTAGGCAGGGACAATATCAATAGTGTCGCCTTTTACCCGAAAGTTTCCCGGGGCTACCTCAATATCATTTCGTTCATATCTTGCATCAACTAATTTTTTGATTATTTCGTTTCTTTTAATTTCAGCTCCTGATTTTATCTCAACTGCAAGATCTCCCCAATCTTTAGGATTTCCAAGTGAATAGATACACGATACAGTTGAAATAATAATTGTAGGTTCACCGGATAGAAGCATGGCAGTCGCCTCTAGTCTTAGTTTTTCAATTTTTTCATTTATCTGCGTGTCTTTTTCAATATAAGTATCAGTTTGGGGAAGATAGCTCTCTGGCTGATAATAATCATAGTAAGAGACAAAGTAACCAACATTGTTGTTTGGAAAAAATTGCTTTAATTCTGAGTATAACTGAGCGGCTAGTGTTTTATTGTGGGATATAACCAAAGTGTTTTTCCCAGTTCGCGCAATCACATTTGCCACTGTGAATGTTTTTCCACTCCCAGTCACCCCAATCAATGTCTGAACCTGACTTTTCATTACCCCCCGGACCAAAGTATCAATAGCTTGAGGTTGATCTCCTGTGGGTGTAAATTCCGAATGAAGATCAAATTTTTGAACTTGCTGCAACAATTACGATAGTTCTAAACTGAACTTATAGCTAACGAAAACTGATTAAATACTCCAGGTCAATGAAAATTATTGTGGGTTTACTTTTTTTACAGTTTCAATTGCCTCCTGAGTTGTAATAAGAGGAATTATTTTTACTGCATTAAAACTTGCCAGACCTGATTCGATGCAGAATTGTTGTATAAGATGAGGATCCTCAGCATCAACTATCCAGAGAAAAGTATGCTCAAGTGCAGAATGGTATTGTCCCAAAATTTTATTTATCTTGTATTTTTTTGAAATCTTGTCTAGGTTTAACATCTCAGCATTTAGAAGTAACTTTGCGCTTTTTGAATTGTTTAGAGGACATGCATCTGTGGTATGAAAGCCATCGATTCCAAATAATGCCATAAAGGAATTAATATTTTCTTGTTGTTAAGTTTTTAAAAAATAAAAAATTACCAGATAGGTTCATCTATCATTTTTAATCCCTCATTTGTGATCTTAAAACCCATAATTTTTAGAGTCTCTTTTGCAGTAGGAGAATTTTTTTTCAAAATTTTCTCAGCCAAATCAAGCCTATCTGAAGGGGAAATGTGTTGCCCAATTTTGTATTTCCCATAAAGAGTAACTGGAGTAAATTTGATAACAGCTACGGCATCTAAAACTCGCATGTCTGATTGAATTGGATCATATCTACCCTCTGGCTGATATTTTTTCATTAATCCATTAAGGGCCAAAGTCTTTTCGTCTCTGTTAGTTACTAATGATGCCTTACCCTTCATTACAATGCTTATGTAAAGAGTATCAGCAAGAGATGCATCTTTAGGATCTTCAAAATAAGATGGAAGAAATTCCAGTTCTCGGTCTATTTCAAAACCTGCCTTGTTATTTCTTTTTAAATTTTCAATTTTTTCTCCTTTAGTATGAGAATGCATGTATACATTGTCATTTAGAAAAACAAAATTCATTGGAATTATTTGAGGATACCCATGGGAATCAATGGTTGAAATTCTACCTACATGTTGCTCATGAAGGAATTCTTTAATTTTTTCATATGATTTTATTTGTAGTATTCCTACTAATTGCATTAGTTCTTTTTTTATAAATAATATTATAAATCCAAAGCTCAAAATCCCCTATATTGAAGAGAAAACAAAGAGAAATTGAAGATCCCTATCTTGATGACCTTAAGATAGAATTTAATCAATATTCTTCAGAATTAAAAAAATTAAGACAGAAACTTCTAAAATCTTCTTCATCCTCAGAGCAATCAAAAATAATAAAAAAGATGGATTCAATTTCCACCAAAATGGAGAATAATCAAAAACAGTCAACCAAAGTTACAAAATCAAGGTTAAAAGATATGAAAAAAATGGACAAAAAGCGAATCTAGGTTTCCTCATAGAATTGTTTTGCAAAGTCCTTGATACCTAATTTTTTGCTTTGCAACTCGTTGTATTTTTCTTTAGATTTTTCATCCACAGTAATATTTCAATAAAAAGATGGAAAAACACCTATGTTCAAAAATTTTACTTTGATCTTTAACAATTTGTATAAATTAAAATTCCTAAAATATGTGATCATAATGAAATCAGATAATGTACGATAAAGAAAGAGAAGAAGCCACAGAAAAAGTTCTCCGACTACTAGAAGAGTGGGGAAGCGAATCAAGGTTTATCTGGTTTAGAGAGATTCATAGAATTACTGATATCGATAAAGGGGTACTACGCAACATCTTAAATGATTTAAAAAAATCTAAAGACATCATATACACTCAAAAAGACACACAACGAATATTTTTTTGTTTAAAAAAATACTACAAAAAGTGTCAGGACTTAGAGAAGAGATTCAAAGGAAAATCAACCATTCTAAAAGATGGAAGTAAAATCAAAGTCTATCAAAATACAAGCAAATCCTCAGAAAGAACACGGAAAAGATTAGAAAAGCAAAAGATAAAACGTCAAGTCAAAGCATACACTAAAGCAAAAGGTAGGGCCAAGCTGAAAAATAGAACTAGACCGCACAAATCTTGAATTTGTTAGAATTGTTATTCTGCTTGTCTTCGAGATAGGTTAAATTCAGCTCGTTTTATTTTGGAAGATTCTGATACGTCCTCAGTCATATCAAATAACTGGTGAAGTTTCATATCTGGAACTAGTTCATCTTCTTTTTCATCCTCCAAATTTCTCTCTAAATTTGCTAAAACATCTATATTTTCATCCAATAGTCTAAAACAGTCCTCCAATCTTTTGGAAAGATCATCATCCATTATAGTTACTTTGAGTAGTAAGGTAAATTATTTTCTGTTAGTTGTAAGGGAAATTCCCTATTGTTTTGCTTTTTCTCTTAATACAGGCATTACATGAGATGCAAATTTGTCAATTGAGCCAAAGTAGTTTTTACCCCAGAATCTAATTACAAAGTGGTTAACACCTGCCTTCATGAATCTCTCAAAGGTTGGGATGATATCATCTGGAGTACCAACAGCAGTTGATGAGCGAGCAACACCATCAGGTATCTTTGTTGCAGCTTCTCTCATTTTTACAATCCAGCTTTGATCTGACATTGAATATTCTGTAAAGTATTTTACAAAATCAAAGCCCTCAATTTCTTTTAGTGAATGTACTCGAAGTACTTCAGGTTTAAACAAACTTACTTTAACTGCCTCTTTCATTTTTGCCCAAGACTCTTCTGCATCTTCAGAAAAGTAAACATCGATATCTAGTGCAAACTGGAAATTATCTTTTTCTTCTTGTGTTCTATTGTATTTATCCATAGAACTCTCGATTTGTTTTTTATGATCTTCAAACAATTCTGGTGTGTAACCAATTGGTAACCAACCCTCTCCTAATTTTCCAGTTAACTCCAATGTTCTTTTACCACCGGATGCCATGTAAGTTGGTGGGTGAGGTTTTCTAATTGGAGGTGCTTGCAAACAAGCACCCTCTAGTTGATAATATTTTCCATTGTAATCTACAGTGTTGTCAGGTGTGGATTTATACAAAGTTTTGATTACCTCTATTTGTTCTGCCCATTTCGAAACTGGTTTTTCAAAAGGAATGCAAAATTCTTTTAAATTTTGAGCCTCTCCTGCACCGATTCCTAAAATTGCGCGTCCTTTAGAAACTCTGTCTAATGTAATTGCAGCTAAGGCAATATTTGATGGATGCCGTCTAATAGCATCAGTAACACAAGTTCCCAACTCTACATTATTGGTCACTGCAGCAATTGCAGATAACATAACCCAAGGGTCTAGAACAGTTGCGTTTTTCCATTGAGGAACATTTGTGTGGTCCATATAGAAAATAGAGTCATATCCAGTTTTATCAGCAAGCATACAAGCAGTTAATATTTGATCTTCGTTGTAACCTGCTCTTGCTACATTTAATCCGTTTTGAATACCAAATTTGAGTTTGTTTTGAATCACTTACCTTTAGGTCAAAGTATTAGGATAAATAAGTTTGGTGGCGGTTGAGGGTTTATTCAATAAAATAGAAAAAAAGTAAAAAAAATATGAATTTTTTACAGATTACCGGCTTTGATATCCTCTAGACATTTAATGACATCTTCTTTGGATATCGGAATGGGGTTTGGGTCCAAATGTCCTCTATCAGTCATTACGACATCTGCAGCTTCAGAAACATCGGCTTTAAGATCCAATTTCTCAAACCCAAGTTTTGCCATTGCTTCTTTGAATCTATCATAGAAGATCGATTTGTTATGTTTATGTGCTACGGTAGTGCAAGAAGATAATGAATATCCATGGGGCACTCCTTCATTTGAGAAAACATATGATAATGCATGACCCAATGTGGTTGAACAATTACCAAAGCCCATCCCAGATAACATTGAACCATATGGATAGTTTTCTGGTTTGTCATTCATTATTGCATCATAAAGTATCTCGAATGCTTGTTTGCACAATGTTCTTGTCAAATCATTTCCAAGTTTACTGTCATACCCTTCAGTTGCTTGAGCACATGCATCACAAACTGAATTATTAAGTACTTGTTGCGGAGTTCCATCCATAAAATATGAATCCACTACAGCCATGTCAGCAAGGAATCTATCTTCTCGAAGAAGTTTCTTTTTGCCATCAAATTTTAAAACACAATAGGTCGTCATTTCTGCTCCAGTTCCAAATGTAGTTGGAATCAAAATTTTCTCTACTCCAAAATCTTGCGCAGAGTATTTTACAACATCCAATGAACTTCCCCCGCCTAATCCTATTAGGGCAGAAGGGTTTTTGTTTTTAAATTCTGATATTAATGCATTGACATCATTAATGGATGGCTCAGGAGTTACCTTGTCATATAACATGTAATCCTGGATTCCCATTTTATCTATCCACTTTCCAGAAAGATCTGGAGATGCCGTAGTTACAATGAGTGCATTTTTTGGATATTCTGTTTCACCTAGTGCGTTTTCTCCAAAATTGATGACCTTTGGAATACGTACTGTGTACATGTCTGAGGAAGATCATTGATTATTATTATATCTTACAGAATCAAACCAATTTGTATGATAATTCAAAATTTCAAGGAACTTGCCACTTCTCAAAAGAAAAAAGATACACTTGAAATTCTAGAATCAGGATTAGAAGCTGCAAAACCTGAAAATATTTTGCCAAAATTTGTAAGTGAAGGTAAAATTACAGTAGGTAAAGAAGGTCTAGATATTAAAAAATTTTCAAATATTTACACGATAGCATTTGGAAAAGCTGCGGATTCTATGACTCGTGCAGTAAACGCAATCCTTCCAATTAAGGGAGGAATAATAGTCATTCCAAAGGGATCCAGATCAAAAATCCTAGGAAAAAAATTCCAAATTTTTAATGCAGGTCATCCAAAGCCAAATCAAACAAGTGTAAAAGCTGCAAAAGAAGTGATAAAATTTCTTCAAAATAGAAAAAAAGATGAATTCATTATTTTTCTAGTTTCAGGAGGGTCATCTGCACTCCTTACACTTCCAGAAAAAATTACTTTAAATGATAAAATTCACGTAACTGATCTTTTGTTAAAGTCAGGTGCCACCATTCAAGAATTTAATTGCATTAGAAAGCACCTATCAAAAATAAAGGGTGGAAAATTAATGAGTCATTTAAAATGTCAAGGAATATCTCTTGTGATGTCAGATGTAGAGGGAGATGATCTTTCATCCATAGCATCTGGTATCACTTACATGGATAATACAACATTTTCTGATGCTGTCGATATTATTAAAAAATATAATTTACAGAATAAAATTCCATCAGAGGTATTACATTTGTTAAGAAATGGAGTAAATCAACAAATCCCTGAAACTCCAAAAAAGGAAAAAATTAAAAATTACATTGTTGCAAATAACAGTTATTGTTTAGAAGCTATGGAGTTAAAGGCAAAAGAGCTTGGATACAAGGTTAACAAAATACAAGTTTATGGAAATATCAAAGAAGCTGTAAAAATAATTATTAAAAATATTCCAAGCGAATCAAAGAATTGTCTAATTTTTGGAGGTGAAACCACAGTGGAAGTTTTAGGAAAAGGTTGTGGAGGTAGAAATCAAGAAATGGTATTGAGAATTTTAAAAAATACTCAAAAGACAAATAACCTAAGCATTGCAGCAATTGGAACTGATGGAATAGATGGCAATACCCTTTTTGCAGGTGCGATAACGGAGAACGTAAAAATCGAACCAACGATATTAAAAGAATATTTAAAAAATAGTGATTCAGGTAAATTTTTTCAAAAACAAAAAAGTAACATAATCACAGGGTTTACTCATTCAAATCTTATGGATATAGGAGTAGTTTTGCAATGATCATCGAACAGCAACTTTGATAGGGTTTACTGTTTTTAATTTCTCTTTTTTCATTTTTGCGATGACTGCAACCTGTTGGGTTTGATGTATATCATCAAGAGTATCCCACCTTGATAAATTGCATTTAATTCATTTATTAAACAAATGAAAAATATATTAAATTCCAAGGAATTGTGTAAAATCACTCCATTAACATGATATTTTAATAGAATAAAGCCGTATTTAGTGCAGAACTCCCAATGCTTGAAAAACCATTCAATCCAGACTTGCTTTATAATCGAGTGGTCCATTTTTACATGGATAAAAAAGGATATTCAAAAGACAAAGCAAATCAGATTGCGCAATCAGTTGTGAAACGGGAGGCCTTGCGAAGAATTTGTAAAAATGAAAAATGTAAACATTTCTCACATGATCACATTAGAAACTCTGAGACGTGTCTTGTTGAGAATTGTGATTGTGAAAAATTTTACAGTTAACAAAATAAAAAAATATTAAAAATTAGTTCTTGTCAACTTGCTTGTGGGATTGCTTTTTTGTAAATATCAGAGGCTTCGATAAAAGTTTCTTTGATGTTACGAATAGTTTTAGAATTTTTTGTAGAGGCAACAGTTACTTTTAATTCGTTTACTAGATAATTTATCGAGATCAACATGTCTTTAGTAGCTGTGCTTACATCATGAAGGTTCTGGCCCGCAGTGATATCACCACTGAACGAATTAAGTTTGCCTTTAGCGAATTTTATCAAATCGGTAGATTCCTCAACTAAACCTGTGTCTTTTAGCTGTTGCATGGTATTTTGTATCTTGGTTGATGCGTCATTCATATTTTCTGAAATCATCCGGAAATTTTCGATATTCTGTAGCATTTCAGGTGTTTTGAGACTTTGCATCATTTCATTTACTATTGTAGCAGTCTCTTTTACTTTATTCAGAGTTACTTGTATTTCCGGTGAACCAATCCGTCGTATTATTTCAACTGCATTTGATGTAGTCTCTTTAATGTCATGTAATTTTCCGAGTTTTTTTTGTTCCAAATGATTTCACCTTACTTCAAATTATCATCCATCAACAGTAGGCCAATACTTTGGGGGAAATAGGATTGTTTTTGATAGACTTTTCGCCTTTGATATAATTGCCCAAGAAAAATAAAATCACCAATTGCAAATAACGAATTTAGGATGGCAAACCCAATATTATTAGAATAGATATCATTTACTACCAACAACAGTTTTAGACTTGCAAGTGAGAAAATTATAATCGGAAAATGCCTACTGATCTTTAATATTATTTCGGTTAATAAAAAGAATCCATCAATATTTGGAAATCTAAAAATGGAGAGTTTGTTTTGGGTAAAATTTGTATGCATTGTTTCCGTTTTAGTACTAGGCATTATGCAGCACCAACCTTAGTTCTAATACCCCTCATCATTTTATCAGTTACCTGATTAGTTTCTCTTTTAATGATATCAAGACCACTCTGTATCGCTTTAGTCGTTTGTGGCGATGCATTTTTGGCATCAGTTGTAATTTCTCTTATTGTTTTTATGGATTTTTCAGTTGATTTCAAGGTTGTTTCTATTGCAGCGCTAGTATCTTCCATGATTCCATTTCTTTTCAACTCTTGGGTTGCTTCGTTGATTTCTTTTGCAGTATCACGCACTGCAAAGGAAGTCACACGTATTACCTCAGCGATTTGTGGTATGACACCACTTGCATTAATAGTTCTCACAGTATCTCTTATCATCAAGGAATAGTCTTGAATGTTTTTTGAAAAATTTTGTATGCTTCCTATCATTTCTTGTGCAGAAAACATTTCTTCTTTGACTCCTTGAAAAAGCTGATTTGAGTTATCGTTGTAATCTTTCATGTTATAGTTTATACAAATTTTGTTAATAACAAATACGAATAATTTATTCATGTCAATGATCTATTTTTTATTTTAAATTAATCTCAAAATAATGTTAAAATTAAATATCTGGGTTTTATTTTCTAAAATTGAGATAACCCCATTCATAGTTAAATAAAATCATCTAATGAATTTTCACGTAATGGTTGGGCACTGATTCCCATTTTTCTTAAATGAGAAGCAAATTCTTCTACAAAACCATGAACAGTGTAGACTTGCTCAGCACCAGATTGAATAACCATATCTACTAATTCATTAAAATCACAATGATCACTCATTGCAATTGAATAATCTGTGCGCCTCCCAAATGGAAATCGTGTTGATTGTGCCCATCCACTAAATCCTATAGTCACTGCGCCGTACTTTGATTTCATTTCTTTGAGAAAATTGTTTTTTTCAGACATCATTGGGGCCACCATAATCCATGGTTTTTTATCCAATAATCCTTGATTTTGTGCTTCAGAGTAACCCATTCCTTCAATTAAAGGTACCCCAAGCTGATTATGCAAATCATTCATTTGTTTTACAGAATCATGAAAATAAAGCGGGCTCCAATGACCAAAGAGTTGAGTTATCGTTTGAGCTTTTCCTAATTGGTAGCCCATTAAAATTACAGGTATTCCTTTTGAGTAAAGTTCTGAGATTAACTCATTGACTTGCTTTTTTATTTCATTTAGTTTTGGAAAGACAAATTCAGGAAGGCCAAAGGTACATTCTGTAATTAATTTTTTGCATTTTGGAATTTCATCACAAGTAAGAAACCCCCTATCTCTGGTGCAAATATCTCCAGTATAAAATACATCGTTGAAAAGCAGACCTTTTGATCCTAAAATGTGCCCGTTATTAATTAGGGCATAATCATCAATTTTTTCTAAATGGTTTTGCATTTTAAAGCCTCTAAGATTTGCAATTTTGTTTGTCTCCATTGAAGCAAGTATAGTCCCTCCATTTTTTGTTGGCAAATGATCCATGTGAGCATGAGATACAAAATTGATTCCAGATGTATCTGTTTTTTTTGGATCCAAGAATATTTTTTTATCATTAATTTCACACAAAATTCCGTTTTTAGTCATTCTGATTTTTTGGGACAATATTGAGAAAACTAATTAGATTCGATATAAACTGCAAGTTTTTTTGATGTAAACCATAGATCAAAATATTTTCAATTTGGTTCATAAGAAAAAGATAATCTGAAAATTTAAAGTTCTAATCCGAAGGATTGGGCAACATTTGAAAATTTTTCATATGTTTCCAAGTATTGTCTTCCCCTTTGGGTAATCACAAAGGTGTGCTTGCCATCAAATTCAATTTTGTTGATAAGGCCCGCACCTGTTAAATTTGATATGAATTTTGAGAGTCGAGAATGTGGGAGATTAGCTTTACTGAGTAATGTTGTGGTCTTAATTCCATTTTGACCGGATTGTTCAGTAGCAGTCAAAAGATCTCCGACTATCTGCATACTAGTTCGATATGAGGCCATATGGATTGTATTTTTTCTTATTTTATAAACATTGGTATATGAAACCAATAGCAACCATTCATTACCAATAGTATATATAATAGTATGCCAAAGATACCCCATGAGCACCCAAACTCAATCAAGCGATGTATACACCTTATACAAGCAAAATGTTCAGAAATACTTTGAAAATATCTCAAAGATCACCCCACAGTATTTCCAATCAATTACACATTTGCAAGAAGAATGTATGAAAGCATGTGAGAAAACAATCAATGCCTCAGTAGGTATGACGCAAGAATTTGCAAAGAAAACTGGAATTACAAGTGAAGTTCCAAGCCAAGCAAGGACTGCATTTGTCGATGCCAACAAGCAAATTGTTCAAGCAAGCACAGTAAACAATCAATTTGTAAAGACCACAATTGATGCTACTGTTCAAAACATCAAAACATTCAATGATAACGTAAATGCATTTGCTGATTTAAACAAAAACATTATCCAATCTTGGATAAACCCATTCACACAGAAAAACTAGTGTGTGAAGGATTTTTCTTTTTTTATTTTTCCTAAAATTTTCACTAGTTAAATTTTTGTTTCTGTTTAGGATTTTAAAATTCAAGGACTTAATTTTCATTCTAGAAAATTCTTTAAAATTTTAGACACTTGAACTGGTTTTTCAGCAAACGGTGCATGTCCTGCATCTTCTATAATTTTAAGCTGCGAGTTTGGAATTGTGTCTTGAAATAATTTAGAGTGCTCAAGTGGGATTACCTTATCGTGTACTCCCCAAAGAATTAAAGTCTGAATGTCCTTAATTGACCGTAATCTATCTAATCCAATCTGAGTGGTTGCACTGTTTTGCAGAGTTGATTCAAAGGCATACTTTGCATTAGGCATATTTATTCGCCTGATAAATCCATCCACTAGTGCAGATGGAACACGTGATGGATCGGCTACCATTTGTTCAAAGGCGCGTCGTACATTATCTGGTGTTGGATTCATTGCTGCATTCAAATATTGTTCAAGAATTGAAGTAGGTGAATCAAGCATTCCCGATGAGTCAATCAGTACTAATTGATTGACAAGTTTTGGATTTTGAATTGCAATTTCAGATGCAATATATCCACCCAAAGAATGCCCAATTACTGTAGTTTTTTTATCAGAGACTTTATTTAGAAACGATATTATAAATTTCCTAAACTGCTCAATTGTATACTCCACATCAGATGGTTTGTCACTCTCCCCAAATCCTGGCAAGTCTAGGGCAATTGTGTGAAAATCAGATGATAAATTCTCAGGAATTTTCATCCACCTATCAGAAGATGAGCCTAAACCGTGAATAAATAAAATCTGACTATCTTTTTCTTTTCCTGACTCTAGATACCTTATTTTTAGTCCATCAAGATTTAGCCAGGATTCATCCAACTATTTTCTAATTGCGCATCTAGTTTTTATTGTTACAAGATGAATTACAATTTATATTAAAATTTGAAATTTTTCATTTGATTTGGCCCGAAATTCAAATCAGACATAAAATCTAATATCAAGAGAAAATCATGACGTAATTGTGGAGATATTTCCTAAAGTAAAATTACGTGTACGAATCAGCCAAAATGATGCTCATTATGCTGGAAATCTTCTAGATGGCGCTCACATTATGCAACTATTTGGCGATGTTGCAACAGAATTAACTATTCGTTATGATGGCGATGAGGGACTACTACGGGCTTATGAGAGTGTGGAATTTTTACAACCAGTTCATGGTGGAGATTTTTTAGAGGTTTTTGGAAAAATCATTAATGTTGGGAACACAAGCAGAAAAATTCTATTTGAGGCATTTAAAATAATTTCATCATCAAATAATGTGCATCAAGAATCAGCTTGTGATGTATTAACCCCGCCGATACTAGTTGCAAAAGCGATTGGTACTTGCGTCGTTACAAAGGACAAACAGAGATCAAAAAAACAGCTAGTAGAATCAAGTGACGATCAAGTTATTGATGATTTTAATAAAATCAAAACTGGAGAGCCATCAAGAATGTCTCATAAGAATAAGAGATAAAAAATCTGCTATTTTTTATTCTGACTAAAAAAAAATTTACAAAAATTCTATGCGATCAGTTATGAAAATTTTCCAACTGACATGCTGCTAAATAATCAAATTTCTTTGTAAATATATGGCAAGATTTTTTGCGTGTCCAGTATGTGCTAAAAAGAAAATACAAGTTCGTATAATTATATTTGGTGATACTAGAAGCTGTCCTGTTTGTGGATCAAGCTTTAACTTCAAATCTCAGATCTCTACTTTGTGAAAAGGGAGACTTTTTTTTTTCTGGAATCTAATTCTTATTTTTTAAAAACAATTTCAGCCTAATTTTTTATCCGCTAATTAATTTATCAATTTCAAAATCATCAGACCAAACATCAAGCTGTACCCATAATGGCAAGTGATCTGATATCTGATAAGTAAATTTATTTTTGGTCATTGATGAAAATTCTTCTTCAGGATATAGCGCACGCCAGTCATCTTGGTAAAAATCAACAATGCCACCTTTATCGTTAAAGGGCTTGCTTTGATTTCTAAAATATAAAATTTGATCATATCTTTTGTTCTTTGCAAGATTACTGCCATGTTTGCCTCGTAAGCTATTAGGCATTTCTAATCCATGTTTTGTAATTGCCTTGTAGAGTTTATCATCAGTTTTTGGAATATTAAAATCCCCCATTACAATGAGATCTTTATTTACAACATGTTCTGATTTTCTCCTTTTTTCAATCCAGTCAGCTAGATTTTCTAAAGCTTGTTTTCTATCATTTTCATTTTTACCCCATCTAATATGGGCAGTCAGGACAACAAAATCAAATTTTCCTGCACGAAATGATGCAAGATATGGACTTCTCCACCAAGTTATTGTTGGAACATATTCTCCATCTTTGTTCTTTTTTCGTATTGGATCAGCTTCTGCCGCAAGGCCAGTAAAGGTCAAAACTCGTTTGTCATAAAGATATGCGATTCGCTCCTTGTTGCCTCCCAAATCCATTGCGATGTCAGAAAATATGGTCCTCCAATATGGGCCCAAAATATCCATTACTTTATTGAAATCCTCCAAATTTTCTCTTAGTTCTACTATTGCAATTAAATCAAATCGAGATAAAATTTCTGCAATATAATGGATAGATCTCTGATATCTTGCCTTTTTTCCAAACTCTCTAATATTCCAAGTTGCAATGTTTAGGGTTTTATCTAAAATTGGTTCATCTATTTTTATCCTCTGTCGTAAAATTCTGATTCCTTTAGCAATTTCAGGTGAAATATTGCCATGAAACATGTAATAGATTTCATAGCCGTATACTAAAGTATTCTATATACAATAGTGTGTAAAAATTTAAGAAAATTTTGACGTTCAATTTTAAAATAGTATAGGTGTACAAATTTTTAAAATAAAAAATCTAGTTTTGAAGATCTTTTCTTCGTACCAACAGACCTGCAAATAAAATAATTGCAAATCCCATAACTCCACTCAGTAAAGACAAAATTAAAATTCCAAACGATAAATAGATCAAAAATTTTCCAACTTTATTTGGTTTTTTAAGTCGAATAGGAATAACAATTGCCAATAAACACAAAATTCCAGATACAACTCCAAGTGCAATAAATGCAAAATAAAATGAAGAGAAATCTCTACCAGTGTAGAACTCAATTATTTCAAAAATTCTCTCAAGGTTTGCAACACTAATTAAAATTGGTATGAGGGCTGCAAGTCCTCCGATTAATGCTAAAAACTGATATGAATAAAAAGCAGAAATTATTGTTCCTGAGTGTTCTTTTTGATCTACATTTGACAATGGCTCATTAAAATTTGAAATTTTTTTATTTTGTTTTGCTCCACAAAATGAACAAAAATTTGAAGATACAGTAATTGCCTCAGAGCACTTCCAACATTTATTATCTGCTACAGAAAAATAATTCTCGCCAAATCTCTCAGTTAGTCTACTAGGATTTTTTTGGACTAGTTCTTCTACGTAGGAAATATCAGAGTTGTAGAGTTTTTTATTCTCAATAATTCTTTTCTCTATGCTCTTTAGCCGCGAAATATCCCCAACCTCTAGTGCTATCAAATATTCGATTTTTTCTATTAATGATTGCTCAAAATTTGTCATTTGTCATTCCTGTGTAGATCTAAAATTTCTCGATATTAAAAAAGATGCGAAGAACTTTACCCTAATGTGATTAGGAAGTTTACAAACATCTTTTTTTATATAATTCTAGAGGTTATCTAATCTAATATAGATTTGATATTTGTTCAAAAAAAAAGAAAAAAAGATTTGCCTATATTCTTGGCATAATACTTAGTCTTGATTTTGCAGATATTGCAATTATTGATATAATTGCAACTGCTAATATCATTGCAGCAATTGTTCCAAATTCTGGCACAACTTGTTTTGTTGCAATTTCACCTGAAACTGCTACGTATTGCTCGTCATGTCCAAATCCTACTGATTCAATTGTTATATCAACTGGCATTGATTCTGATGCATCTGCAGGTAAGACCTCTGTGGTATGAATATTAGTCACTGTTCCCATGTGCATATGTCCTTCTTCATCAAGTAACACATCTGATCCTTGTGTTGCCTTTATGTTGTAGGTGATATGCTCAATGCCAACTCCATCCAAGTCAGTCATTGTAAGATCAATGGTCATTGGACTGCCTGCCATACCTTCACTTGTTTGGAATTGGGCCATGATTTGATCCAGTCCTAATGGAGCTTTAGGCATTGGTTGTGCACTTGCAGTTTGAACTATAACCATTCCTTGCATCCATGGATGAACCATGCAAAAGTATGGAAACTCTCCTTCTTCCTCAAATGTATGTGAGAAAGTAGTTGCTGCCATAAACAAGCTGCTATCAAAGGCACCAGATGGTCCATCTGTTGCACTTCCTGCAGTTACAGTGTGAGCTGCCGTATCGTCATTTGACCACGTTACTGTATCGCCAACATTTACTGTTACCTCAAAAGGGATATAGCATTCGTTTGTAGTTTCACATCCAGGAACAGATGTTCCTTGAGGAGCACTAACATTTGCATCTGCAAATGCCGGTGGAATAAATATGATAGTTGCGAAAACTATCATTATTGGAAATACGAGCTTTGTCTGTATTTTCATAAACAAAAATCTCCTTTGCGATGATAAAAAACTTGTCATTTTTATTAGAATCTAGTGCCTATGGCACTGTTTTTAAAAAGAGGTGTGGATACTCCCTCTGGGATTTTTTGAAAGGTAAGGATGATTTAGAATCAGGATATTTGATTACTTAAACATCAATATGGGCTTCGTCTGCTTTGAAACCTGACTTTGCATGAGTGCCATCACAATGAGGTTTGTTGGATGATGAATTGCATCTACAAAGTGCAGCTACTCGCTTTCCATCTACATTAACTATACAGGGGCCATCTTTCATTGCATTTATTGTAATTTTTGCCATGAATTGATTTTTACTTGGGCCGATTTAATGTTATTGGAAATAAAACAAAGTTAAATTTAAAGAGCACAACAAAAAGATTAGAATCATTAATAGACTATTACATAAAGCAAACTCGATGAACAAGAATCAAATTTTTTCAATTATTATGCTTTTAGTCTTTGTAACATCATTTTATATGCATTCGGCCTTTGCAGAAGAAAAGATATCAGTTGAAATTATTTCTATTGAACCTATAAGGGCAAACCAATGGACTATTAGCTGGAATGCCTGCTCCCTGGTAGAAAAGATTGGGCAAGATTTTAAGATCTCAACTGATTTAGAGTGGGAGTCGTTTCATTTTGATTTTATCCTGTACAAAGACCAGTGTATGACTGATATGCTGGGACATCCAGTAATTTCAATACTTGATGCAAAAGATCCTGACTCTATTTCAATCTCACTTGATGAGCCAACTCCAATTACAAATGAGAAAAAGATTGTCATTACTGATATCTTATCTACTAAAATACAGGGAAAATACGTTGCATTTTTTGATGTGTGTGCTGCTGAGAAGAGATTGATTAGTCCTGAAATTATAGTATTCTCTGATACTGATGAGAGAAAAGCATCTATTGGTTCAGTTATTGGTGTAAACTCTTGTTTTGGACATTCAGCTGAGATTTATGCAGATAGTATTGAATCAATCAAGGTTGATTTTGCATCAACGGTAGATAAAGCAAGTGATGATAAATCTCTAATCGAAGTAGCAGATATGCAAAACCAGATAGATGAGCAAAACCAAGAAATTATAGTTTTGAATCAAGAGATATCTGATCTCAAAGAGACTTTGGCAGAAAAAGAACAGCTCATCGAGAAAAAAGATGCAGTACTGATGGAGCAAATCAAAGTAATTACTGATTTGGCAAAAAAAGTTACAAATACAATTTTTGAATCGCTATCAAAGATTGGCCAGTTTTAGTATTGTTTTGTTTCTAAATCAGACTAGCATCCAAACTTTTGGGCCCAGTCCTCATTTGCAAATTCACTTTTCTTGCAAATTGAGGAGAGAACCTCTGCATGTCCTACCTCTAAAATCTCTTGGCTGAGATTCAAGTTATTGCAATAAACGACTCCGATTATTCTTCCATGACTTCCTCCTGTCTGTCCATCATCCTCATCAACTAGAACCTGGGATCCAACAGGGCATACAGTTTCAATGTAGCTTTTTGCTTGAGTGTAATCATTCTCTCCGAATTCTGGGGTATTAACAAGGGCAAATCGTATTGATTGTCCATCAACAGTTATTGTATCACCATCTACTATACGAGTTACAGACCCTGAGATACACCTAGCATCACCTGAGCATCCTTGTTTTACAGGATTAATTTTAGTTGTTATTCCAAGCCCTTGGTTTTCAGAATCTGGCTCTTTTGGGGCATCTATTTGAAGATCTTGATTTCTAGTCTCTGTGTTATTGTTAGATATTTGTTGGAATTCTCCAAGTATTATTACAAAAAAAAGAACGATAATGCCTACAGCGCCAAGTGCAATGATTGTATTTCTTTTCATTTACTCAATTCCAGTACCATTTCTCAACTTGTTTGCGATGAGTCCTCTGTAAAAATCCCGTGAGCTGCTGCCATAAAGGCCAAAACATCCGGATCCAGACTACGCATATGTATGGCCTCATCTCCTGACCCCAATTCATCAATCTTCCTTTTTAGTTCCATCTGATCATCTGAAAAGACTATATCATTTAGCTTTTTCTTGTAGGATAATTTTCTTGCAATGGTTGGCAAGTCGGGATTCTCCTTGTAGTTTGCCTGCTGGGAAATAGGTGAGAATTCAATTGACATAAATGGCCTCTTGTCCTCTCGCCTTAGATAATTGGAAATTGGTTGGGATTCTTCGTTTTGTACAATTACGCACAAATCAAAATCTCCAAATGATTTTAGATATTTGATAAATCGAAAATGTCTCAGGCGCCCATCATGTTTTGTTACTGTCTGTGTATAAATTTCACCTGAATCCTTTAGCACCACAGAGTATACTGCTTTGTCACAATAAACCCCGATGCAAGTTTTGGCCATAATTACCTATTAGATATTCTCACTTTACTTGTAAACTTTGGGCATGGAAATTCAAAAAATTCAACCATTTGTCAACCCTTAGCCTTAGATTTGGAGATTTGTAAAAATTTTGTCTATTTATTGTCAAACAATATCTGGTATTATGAATAAATTGATTAGTTCTTCGAGGGCTTACATGATTGGTCCAATAGGATTTATCCTCACAGGAATTGCAGCACTATTATCACTATTTGCATATTTTCAATAAGGAATATGAAAACCTCAAATAATGAAAATTGTAAATTAAATGTAAAATTTCTTTGGTGTTTATCCGTTACTTACAGATGAATCGTTCATCTATGTTAAATACAAACTTGTACAATACAAGACATGACAAACATTACAATGTGGAAATGCTTTAGATGTGAGTTGACATTCCAGCAAAAAGAGCACGCAGAATTTCACAAGAGTCTGTGTAATCACAATTCACAAAAAGTAATGATTTCAATGGCATAATCCTGCCTTAGGGTTTTTTTACTAGTTTTCCTTATTGATTGTCTGCCGTATCATCTTGTAGAAGCTTGGCACACTTGTCGCAAAGCATGATTTCAATTCCAATAATATCTACTGGCTTTTTGTCTTCATGATCGCATGATATGGTCATTTTTTTGAATTAGTCTTTTTGTGATTTAAAGATTAAATCTAAAGATTTTATGGCAAAATATCAATTTTAGGCAAATTTGGGTTGGTATCAAGGCTTGGATTTGAAGGCTTTTCAATATCGTCCATGTATTCATCAAATAGCATCTTTTGATATGCTCCACCTGCAATCAATACTACAGCAGTTATTCCTGCAAAACACACTATGGCTATTGCCAGAATTACCAAAGTCCTCAATTATGAATCCTACATTGGCCTGAAAAATAAAGGTGTTATTTGAAAAATAATGGTAAAAAGTCAGTGATTCCTATGTGTATTATGAAGGAGAACCTCCTCAAGTTATGCACCTGTACTGCAATTGAGATAATGACTGCAATTGGCGTTACTGGATATCTTCTCTATCTTGGAGAGCCAATTTTGGCCCTGATTTCTAGCATAGTTTTTGCAAAATTAGTTGTATTTCATTTTATTATGGATTACTATGACAAGAAAATCTCAAAAAGATCCGGTTTTACGAAAATCAGTGCAAAAAAATAATTTCCGGGTCTTTAGACCATGATCGGTCAAATTCTAAAAGACGAAAGCATTAAACAAACAGAAAAACTGGCTTTGATGTATAATGGATAATAGAGACAAGTTGGTTTTGGCAGGAATACTAGTAGGAATCAGCATACCTGTAACATTTGTTATTTTATTGGCAAACGGTATAATTGATAATCCAATTCCATAATCTTAATTTTTCTTGTGCATGTATTGTAAAAGTTACCAGAAGACTTTTTTCTTTATCTTGCCTGCACATGTCAAGAAATGCTCTGATAATTCATCTGGTGTTTCACTTGAGAATGAACAAAATACACAGTACGATGCCATGATAAAATATTGATCATTAGAATATAACCAAAAGGTTATTGTAAAAAAAGAGAATTAATCTCTGTTAGTTCGAAGTTTGATTAGATATAATCCTGCGCCTGCAATACCTGCAACCGCTGGTATCATCCACATGGCATTTGATGCAAGTCCTGCAATTACTAGGGATGATGAATCAAGTGAGAGAAGTTGGCCTGTGACTAGTATTGCCATTATTTCACATCCATCTGCATCAACTGGTGTTCCAGGTGGAGTGTCAGGACATTTGTCATCTTCATCAGGTACTCCATCTCCGTCAGAATCTACTGGTTGTTCTTCATCATCAGTGTTTGTTATAGTACATGTATAAGACTGACCAGCAATTGCAACACCGCTACAATCCACTGAAAATAATGGGGTATATCCTAAAGGTCCAGTTTCACCTACGCTGTAAGGTCCAGGCTCAATTGTAACTGTGGTTCCTGGTGCTGTGGATCCTGCAAAGTTGTTATCAGAGGGATTTGTTGCAGTAATAACCATTGTAAAGTCATCTGAGTCATTTGTTCCCGGTCCATCATTTATGACATTTTTAATTACAGTAAGGTTTGCAGTCTCTGGAGGATTGTAAGTATTTGTTATGGTACAACTATAACTAGTACCGCCTGTTGTTGAGGGGAAAACACCACTATCATTACAGTCTCCAGAAAATGATGCATCATAGAAATTACATTCTGCACCATCATTACAAGACTCAGATACAGTATAGATGGTAGCAGGAAAAACTTCAACTGGTACTCCACTTGTCACCGGTCCAAAGTTGTTATCTAGTTCTAATGGGAAATTTGCAACCGCAAGAGGACCACCATCTACGATTTTAGTTACAGTAATTGTTGAACATGCACCAAGAGTATCTCCATGCGCTATATGGGCTGGAAGGGAGGGGCTGGCAACTTCTATGGTTTGAGGATTATTTGGATTTCCTGGGGGAATATGACAGATAGTTATCTTTTCTTGTGCAGGGCTACCAGCAAATGCAGGACTGGTCATACCTGCAACTAGAACCAAAGCCAAAACTCCTGCTAAAAGTTTCTGAGAATTATTTAACATAACTAAGGTTTTGATAAATTTTTAGTTTAATACCATTTCGGGGAAAAAGCCTAGACTGCCTTTTCCAAGTTTTCTTAGCTATACCAACTAAATTCCAGAACCTATAATTTCAAAAGATAATTTAGAAAATTTAATCTCTATTTGCCCTGATCTTTACCAAATAAAGTCCAGTCCCTGCAATCCCAACTACTGCAGGTATCATCCAGACCATACTTGAAAATCCTGCAATTACTAGAGTCGATGAATCAACTGACAAGAGTTTCCCTGAAACTGCTGTTTCATGAACTTCTATCTTAAAGTATGCTGCACCACCATTAAACGGAGAGACTGTGGGTATGATGGTTATTGAGTGACTTCCCTGATCTAAATCAATCATTGCATGACTTGAGTTGGGGTCTGCAAGACAAACTTCTGGATCATCACCACAAGACCCAACCCCTGTAGAGGAGGTCACAGAAATAATAACATCATTATCTAAGATTTGAAATTCATCTCCATATTGGAATGCATCAGTCACAGTTAACCAACAACCAGATACCGGACAGTCAAATGTCCATGCAGGGGCAGGTGCAAATATGGTAGGTGTTCCACTACTTGGCGTACATGATAGCCCTGCAGGATCAGCAGGCGCACATCCTGTTGCTTCAACTCCAGCTGTTGTAAAACTAAATTCGTACCAGTCTCCATTAGGAGAAACAGGAGTTGCAGCTATTACTGAGGGATTTGAAAGCCCGATATTTCCATTTGAAAGAATAACTCCATTCTCTTCGGCAAAAGCTGGGCTTGCAAGTCCTACAGCAAGAACTAGTACCAAAGTCCCAAATAATGAAATCGTTTTGTTCACAGAAACTCTAAAGAATAATTTATTGATAAAACGATGTGTGTAACAAGCGGTTCTGACCAGTATGATAAATGTTGTAGTGGTGTAATTGACTTGAAATCAGTTTTTTCACAATAAAGAAAATTATTTTCTAGGTTTTCAGTGTTACTAAAATTTCCAATTTCAATGCATATTAGACTTGTGAATCTATACTACTAGATGTAGACTAGTTATCAAGTATTATCAGATCCATAACAGGTTAATTTTTAAAAACTAACAATATGACATGATTAGATTACTAGTTTTAGCTTTAATTATTGCCTTACCGATTGTTTTTTTTGCACAAGCCTCATCTGATGGATTGATGAGTCCAAATAATAATGACATTCCAACATTAGACTTGATTTATGGCGCAGGGGAGATTCCCAAAATCAAATACATTGTTGATGAGTTTATGGAACTTCAAAAGATCAAAGATACACCACAAGCACAAGTAAAGGCCAATGAGATTGATATTGAGATTAACCAACTTGTTCTAGTTGAAAAGTATTGTAATGAAAAGCCATCTTCATTAAATCTTGCACATTCAACAAATCCATACAAGGAATTGCAAGAAATGTGTCCAAAATTAAAATCCCTAGAGTTTTCAAAGGCAGTTTCAATGTGGAAGGGTTTCTTTTAAAAAAAGTTCTTTGAAATACTTTGTCATCCTCAATTTCTAAAGTTTAGCTAATGGAATATACTTGAATTTTATTTTAAAAATAACTATTCAGCATTTTTTATATTTTTTTTCAGAATCAAAATTATGAGATTATCTGCAAGACCCCACCTGACTTTATCAATACACCACCACCTGATTCTATGGTTATGTTATTTCCAGAAGGGATAGTCAAGCTCTCTCCAGCAGGAATTGTCAACAATGCTCCATTCTGTATCATAACATTTCCAATAACAACATGGGAATCAGAAAGTGTTATTGAGGAGTTTATGATATTTGTTGTATCCATGATATCAGGTATCCCATCTAAATCAAGGTCAAGTGGAGGTGAGCCTTGGGATATGTGTATTCTATGGTTACCTGAATCTGCAATAATTACCCTATCTGCTGAATCAATTGTAAGACCTGAGGGTTTGTTGAATTGGTCATCAGCAGAACCAAGACTTCCAAAACTCTGAAGGAAAAGACCAGATGAGACAAATGTTTGGATCCTGTGATTGTTAGAATCTGCAATTACTATTCTGTCCTCAGATCTAACTCCAATACCAGATGGCTTGTTAAACTGGCCGTTTGAAGAACCAAAACTTCCAAAACTCTGGATGTGATTTCCTGCAGAATCAAAAATTTGGATGCGGTGATTATCAGAATCTGCAACTAGAATTCGGTCAATTGAATCAACTGCAATATCTACTGGATTTTTAAATTGACCATCAGTTGATCCTAGATTGCCAATACTTTGAATGTGATTACCTAAAGAATCAAAAACTTGGATGCGGTGATTAGCATCTGCAACAAGTATTCTGTCTGTAGAGTCTACTGCAACACCCGAAGGGAGACTAAACTGTCCGTTTCCAGAACCAAGGCTTCCAAAACTCTGGATGTGATTTCCTGCTGTATCAAAAATTTGGATGCGATTGTTTCCATAATCTGCAACAATAATTCTATCTGCAGAATCTGTTGTAATGTCAGCAGGATAACTAAATTGTCCGTTTCCAGAACCAAAACTGCCAAAACTCTGGATGTGATTTCCTGCAGAATCAAAAATTTGGATGCGGTGATTGTTAAAATCTGCAACAAGTATTCTGTTTGTAGAGTCTACTGTAACATCTGAAGGGGTGTTAAACTGTCCGTTTCCAGAACCAAAACTTCCAAAACTCAAAACAAAAGGTCCTGGTAAATCATCATTTTTTATTGTACCAATTCCTTGAGAATCAAGAATAATGCATCCACCGATACAGTTTGACAAATTTACGGTAAATGTCTCATCTGGTTCTACAATGGTATCGTGATTAACTGGTACTGTTATGGTCTGAGCTAATGGACCGCCTGATGCAAAATTCATTGTAGTAGGTAAAAGTGGGGTATAATCTGTTGGTGCATTTGCAGTGTTATCTGTTGTATAGTATTGTACAGACATTGCATTGGTATTTTCGCTACGTGTTACTGTAAAAACAAAGTTACTTGTTCCAAAGTTTCCCTCATCTAAGGAAACATCGTTAATGGTAATACTTGAAACTCCGATATCTGGAAAAGGTGCAAGAACACTAAAGTCTACCCAGAATATTGCTCCAATGTTTGCACTTGGCCGTGCTGTAATTACAGGATTCATTATAGATGAAGCAGGATCATCAAACGTACTCCACCATGACTGGTCAGATGGATAGCCAATTTGGAATCCTACTTGAGCCTCTCCGAAATAATCAATCCATGCAATGTATTGATTTATTGTATTTGACAGCGAACCGAGTTGTTCAGCATCTGTTAGGAATAGTACGTTATCAGGTCTTGCATTTGAGAGATAGGATGCATCCCAATGCTTTACCATCAAACTATAATTTGGATCAAATGTTTTTACTTGAGCAGCCCAAGCATTTACTTCACTGTCAGTAAGTGGTCGTCCCCAACCAGGGAATTGTGCTTCGTGATACCATTCTACATCCACACCAAAACCTATCACAGATGGGTGATGTTTGTATCTATTCATTACCAAGTCCATAAGCATTGGAATATCAGCATCCGCTGACTCTACTTGCAAAAATACTTTGAGTCCTGCATCATCATAGGCATCCAATAACGGCGCTATTGTATCAGTTGTACCAAAAGTGACATCAGGATACGTACCTGTAGGTTTTGGAAAAGGTAAAAATGTAGAGGTGGCCGAACCTGGTGGTCCATCAATTTCACCAATAACAAGTATTCCACCAGGATCTAGACCTGGAAATTTAAGTGACATTTGTTGTGCCACACTTATCCAGTAAGAGGGATCTGATTGATCATGTCCCCAAGGATTATTATTTCCGTATTGAGAAGAGCGCCAACCTGTGATTTGGGTTTCAGCAAAAGCCGTCGCATACGAACTTGAACTGAAAATTAGGACTAGAGCTCCCGCTAAAAGTTTTCCCGTAAATGTCAATGCCATAAAATAATTATCAAAGGATTGGGTAATAGAATTATGAAACAATTAGTATAGATTCTAAATAACGTGTTTTAAAATTATTTTAATGTTATTAAATTCCACAACAAGTACGCATGCTTTTTACTGGAGGTGTAATTCGATTAATTTTTTTACCATTAATAGATTTGATAATGATTTTCTTTGAATCTGAAACTACAGAGAAGTTATTTGCCTCACCTATTGACTCTAGATAGTTTTGTATAACTGCACTTACTTTTCTGTCATCAATTGTATCATCATGCTCAATTGGTGATAAGACAAATTCACTATGTTTTATTGCAGGGATTGCCTCTATATGATCAGCTACATGAATCAACAATTCATGCTGAATTGGTAAAACATCCTTACAGTTAACTATAATCATAATGCTCTACAATCCTTGTTCCTTATAGGTTGATCTTCAAATTCTAGTGTACAAAAATGATTTCAAATTTTATTAGAGCCATTTCTGAATTTTCCTGAGATATTTTCAGTGCGCTAAACCTGAGAATCAAAATGTAATATTATCTCCAGAATATCTGGGAATTTTTTGTGGAACATCATAGATTTGCAAAGATTCTAAATAATCAAGATATTTTTGGATTGATTTGCCATCCCCTAAAGATATCAGTATTCGGTCATTGTGTTTAATTACATACTGGGAAATATCAGGATAGTATTGTTCTCCATTGAGGTAAAACACTAAAAATTGGTCATGGTCAGTGCAAAATTTACCAGTTTTACCCTCAGGTGATCTCTCATCATTCAGAATTATACAATCTGAGGTAACTTTCATTCCAAATGAGGAGAAAAGCATCTCCAATGGAACACCAGTTGCATGCAAGTGAATTTGATAAGGATTGTTATTCTCAAAGTGGATGTATTTGCTTGAAAGCTGAAATTGTGGCAAGCCAAAGTTTACCTGCTCACCGTTCACCAAAACTACAATTGCAGCATGTGCATGATCACTTCCATATTTTCCCACACCAAATTGGAATGCCAATTTGTCTTGAGGATCACTTATTCTACTTTGAATTATTTTTGAATCAATCTGGTCTTGGTTAATAAAATAAAATGAGAATGCACCTGCAGAAATTATTACAAAGGAAATTACGATTACAACAATTATCCTGTTTGTTGATTTAGACTTTACAGTTGGAGGTTCAAAGTATTCAGGATTGCTCTCCTCAAGGCGACCAGGCAAGCTGTAATCAGAGTCTAAATCTTTAGGAAGAACTTTATGGTCTTCAGTCAATTAGCAATACAACTGATTTGATTCTATAAATTTCTTAGAGTTTAGTACTGGGATGAATCTTGTAAATCTTTTCAGCTTTAAAAAAAATAATTGTCAATGTCTTTGATCTGCAGAATCATCTAGTTATCAAGCTAATCCATATCTCTAGAATTTCAATTATTATTTATAAAATGGTGATAAAATTCTGTTCCAACTATCCTCCAAGACTGCATATTCGTATTCACAGTTAAGAGCCCTCTCTTCGGGAAGCCATCCATCATCAATCAAGTCCTGATTATACTCTGGGTGTTGTCCATACGCATAACACGAAATATTGTAAAATCTCTGAATATCAAGATTATGAACATCCCAGAAAACATAATCATATTGTTTCTCATTTTGAATAAAAAACCAGGTTCCTACATTATACAATATATCCTGTCCAACAATTCCTTCATAGTCTCCTTCATTTTCGGTCATTAGCATAAAAAACGCAGCAAATTGATCCAACGCATTTTCTTCAAGGCCTGTAATTGGAAGCAAGTGAATATCTACCAAGGCATGTCCTAATTCATGATAAAAGACAAAATCCATTACATCAAAAGTCATTAGACCTATTTCATCTTCAGTTACCTCATCACCATAATGTAATAAAAAATCCTCATACACTGAATCAATAAACTCATAACACATTATAATTTGACGAGTCAGAGGATCATAAAACGCATTTTCCTCACCACATTCAATTAAAATAATTTCTACATCCTGTGTGAGTACGAACAGTGAGTTTAGATAAATAATCTGAGTCTCAAAGTATTCGGTAGATTGTACCCATTCTTTGGCAGAAAATTCAAAGACAGAGTTGGGGTTTGGATGAAAAGTTACATAAAAATCTCCAGTGTCCTCAATTGGTTCTTGCCAATGTGTGATAATTTCAGAACCTAATTGTTTTGTGTGTAAGATATTATTGTCAATCAAAAATTGAATTGCACTGATAAATTCTGAATCACTTATTTGTCCTTGACCGTACCACAGTGCGATATTTTTTATCCAATCTGGAATTATCATAGATGATTCTGTTTGTGGTTCTAGACTATTATTATCCAAGGTTTGTGCATCAGCTAAGGTGAAAGGAGATACTGCCAACAAGAAAAATAAAATATTCAATAATTATTTTTATTATTTTTTGTAATTAAGTATAACTTGATTTGGAGAAAAAATAAAATGAAAAAAGAGAATTCAATCTCTATTTGCTCTGAGTTTGAATAGATACAATCCTGCGCCTGCAATACCTGCAACTGCTGGAATCATCCATACTGCACTTGATGCCAATCCACCAATTACAAGAGCTGATGAATTAATTGATAAGAGTTCTCCTGCTACGGCCTTGCAAAGATCTTCCTTGGCAGTTGAAAGACATCCTTCTAAAGCCTCCTCTAACTCTCCTTCACAAATATCATCAAAAAAGACATCTTTACAAAATGGGTCTATTTCAAATACTCTCTCTAAAGCTAACGCTTCACAATCATCTGGGCAAACTGGATCAAAGTCGATATGATCCTCAGCTAGAACCGGGGCTTCACGTGATGCCACATCAACTGCAAGACCTGGAGTCTGCGCAAATGCCGGGCTAGCAAGTCCAAGAACAAGAACTAGAGCCAAAGTTCCTGCAAATAGTCTTTTAGTACTATTAAAAGTCATTAGCAAGTAGATCGGTTTTTACTTTATTACCATTATGCGGATAAGATCTAGATTGCATGTTCTATGTTTTGTGAATCGATCAAACTTATTGAAAAATTCAGATTCTAAATGAATTTTTAAAAACAATTTGTCCTAGAGTGACTCTAAATCTTCAGGATTTGCATTATTGCAAACCTCAGCATACTCTAAGGTTTCAGCTTTTGAACACATGTCTTGTCTTGCCTTCAAGTCAGCACCGATGGTATTTACCCATTTTCCTACAGTATTATAACAGTCCTCTTTGAATTTCTCCTCTAGGATTTTACATAATGAAATTGCCTTATCAATTCCCCTTTGGTCAACAGTTGTAACAACTGCGCCTTGGAAACAAAAGGTGGCAAATTGCGGATCACCTTTTTGGCAGGTCGAAATTAACCCAGGAATATCATTAACAAATGCAAAGGAAATTTGTATTCCAATTCCATAGTAACAATATTTTTCAAACGTATCATTGTTTATTTTTTCACAATCATCAAAAGAATCCTCAACAAAATATCTATTTTTATCTAAAATGTATTGGGCCTGATAGTGATAACAATCATTTGCATATTTGTCCTCAACACGGTTACAAGGATAAAAAATGTCTTCTTCATCAAATGCTCCCTCTTTATCTTCCCAATATTCTACCAAATTTTCCATAAATACACCTCGATAGCAAGCCCGATGATCAATAGAAAATTTAAATTCATCACATCTCTTTACTGCTGAAAAGACATCAAAATCATATGCGCGCAATAAGCCGTGACCTGTACCATGAGTACACTCTAGTCTTATGTGCGAATATGGATCCGTTCCTAAAACATCACAAGATTCTTTTACAGGAATTGTATCCTTATCGGCTCTCTCAAAGAATAATTCTGTTTGAAAATAATTCTCAATCACCCCATGATACAATCCACCTCCACATTTTCTATCTGCAATAATTAATGCCTCAGTCAGATTTCCGATATAGCCATACAAAAATTCTCCCAAGTGATGAGATTGATTATGACATGTCATGCCTGTCTCATCAATTGTAGTTACAATCTCATTAAGAGTAGCAATCGTGTTTTGTTTTGTTTGATTTTTTGATAATATAATCATTGAATCAGCTGCACAATGGCTATCTACTCCACACTTTGAAAAAATTAGTTCTACTAATTGATTTTCACTTTTATAATTTTTTAGCGTTTCGTTATAAGATACATTAATTGAAGGATAGCGAAGCTGAGTCTTATTTTGAGAATCAGTGTTAGCTATGTAAGGTGACTCTAAAGTTTCTTTGGTAGAGCTTTGAGATGTAATAAAACCCAAGGCTGTCACCACACTAATAATTACAACAATAGAAAAAATTAGAATCAATATTTTTTTGTGCAATAAAATTTATTGATACTAATTGATTATAAGATTGTCTAGTATTTACAAATACAAAAAGAGAATTGAAAAGAGAATTTAATCTCTATTTGCTCTGAGTTTGACTAGATACAATCCTGCACCTGCAATACCTGCAACTGCTGGAATCATCCATACTGCACTTGATGCCAATCCACCAATTACAAGAGCTGATGAATCAAGTGATAAGAGTCCTCCTGCTACTGGTTTATCTGGAAGAGCACAACCGGATTCGTCGACTGGTGTTTGAGGTGGTGTGTCTAGACATTGATCAACACTATCCTCTACTTGATCAAAGTCATCATCACTACAACCATCTATATCTAGTGTTTGGGGATTAGGTGGAGTAGGCTCACATTTGTCTGGGCCATCTGGTACCCCGTCACCGTCGCTGTCAGGTGGAGGTCCTTCTGTAGCAAATGCTGCAGAACTCATTCCTGCAACTAAAACTAGAGCTAACATTCCTGCTAAAAGTTTCTGGGAATAGTCTAAAGTCATTGCGATATTTTTGAAGTATTGTGTTAATACCTTTTTGGGTGAAACCTCTAGATGTAAGATTCCATGTTTGAAACACCTAGTTTATGCTTTTGAAAATAAAAAAGAGAATTTAATCTCTATTTGCTCTGAGTTTGACTAGATAAATTCCTGCACCTGCAATACCAGCTACTGCTGGAATCATCCATACTGCACTTGATGCCAATCCACCAATTACAAGAGCTGATGAATTAATTGAGAGAAGTTCTCCTGCAACTGGCTTTTCAATAGAACAACCATCTTCATCTACCATTGTTTGAGGTGGAGTGTCTGGACATTGATCTGCAAAGTTTAGTACTCCATCATCATCATCATCTTCACAAGGATGGGTTAGATAATCTCCGTCCGCAATTATACAAGGATCACAGTCATATACTAATGAACTTGTATCAATTGGACATGGGATACAAAGACCAACACCGGCCGATACTTCACCTATTGCACATAAAATATCCTCAGATGCTACATCAACGGCAAGACCTGGGGTCTGTGCAAATGCTGGACTAGTCATTCCTGCAACAAGAACTAAAGCTATAGTTCCTGCTAAAAGTTTCTGGGAATAGTTCAAAGTCACAGTTTTATTGTTAAAAATTTTCTTTAATACTATTGTGGGGAAATAACCTAGATAATCAGTTACATGTTTTAGAATTTATTTTAAAGATAAAAAAGAGAATTTAATCTCTATTTGCTCTGAGTTTGACTAGATAAATTCCTGCACCTGCAATACCTGCAACTGATGGAATCATCCATACTGCACTTGATGCCAATCCACCAATTACAAGAGCTGATGAATTAATTGAGAGAAGTTCTCCTGCAACTGGTGCTGAGCAATCAAGTTGTGTAAACTTTACATTATCAAGTAAAAGTCCAATGTTGTCTCCGCCTGCTCCTGAGAATACTATGGATTCACTAGTGTTTGAATCAACGGATATTTGACGTGTGTAAGTAGTAAATGGATCATTTTGATTCAAAGAGAATTGTTCAGAAAACAATGCTCCCACCGATACATCGACTGATTCAGTGTTACTATTTCGGTGATTTCCAGCCAAATCAAATTGAAGTTCATACTCACAAGCTTCCAACTCTAAGATATCTGAGGTCATTATTCCAGAATTATTTGTACTTCCATCAAGGTCAACATATAATCCATTTCCTGGCAAAAAGTCAAAAAAGCCGTTACCTATCAAGTCAACAGTGCCATCAGAAACACTCCAATTTGTAAATCCGTTATAATTTAAAATTCCAATACCACCATTTTCTAAATCAAAGTCATCATCAAGTAGCACTGTCTCTGCATATGCAAGATTATTCATTCCCATAGCAAAAACTAGAGCTAAGGAAACAGCTAAAAATTTCTTTGTATTGGTTAAAGTCATAATAATTTGGTATGATTATCACTTTAATACCGTTTTGCGGAAAAAACCTAGATTATCTATTCCGTGTTTGATACACAAAAGTTATCTGAGAATTGGTAAATTAGTTTCCATCAATTTTACAATTTGCAGTCCCTGGAAGACAGTAAACTTGGAATTTCCACAGATGAGTGGTAGATGAATCATTGCCTGAGACACTAATGAATGCCAAAAGTGTCTCAATGTTATCAAAACTTTTTGGAATCTCCCAGGAATAAATAAAATACCCATTTTGATCTGTTCGTCCCTCAAACTCTCGAATTATATTCTCGCCATAGTCCTCAATGCTAAGTGTAACTTTGGCACCCTCTATGGGGGCATAACCATCAGTAACCTGGACATTAATTGTATGAGTAATACCACGTCGAACCATATTCTCCCCTGTAATTACAACTTGGAGTGGTTGTAGGGATTTCTCAGGAATGCTAATTAGTCCTAGTTTTGCCAAATGCTCAATAAAGGATACAATCTCAGAATCTGAAATTTCATCTTGTATCCACCACTCAAATGTAGATACAATCCATGGAGGAAAATTTGAGGTGTATTGTTGTGTTTTTGTTAAATGAAAAAAAGATTCAGAATGTCGCTCTCCGGCAAATACAGTTTGCACAATGTATGTTCCTACTTGAGAGTTTTCACTAATTGGATATACAGTGTGATATCTCCCTGTCTCAAGTAATGGCGATTGAAATTTCTCAATTGTACCATCTGGCTTTGTAATTTCTAGGGTTATTTGTGCAGTCCTCCCAAACTCGGCAATTCCACCTGAGATTTTAATAAAATCAGTTTTGCCTCCTTCAGGAATGTTATAAACTTGTACGCCAACTGGAATGTTATTTACTATTTTTTTATTTGAGAAGTCCTCAAGAATTGATACTATATCTTTTTCATCTAAATTGTTTTGAAAATACAATTGTTTTGCATTGTCTTTAATTGATTCAGGAATTTGAATTTCAGAATATGCAAAAGTAAATGAAATAGCAAATAAACAAGCTATGATTGCAGTACTCTTCATTGTACTTTCAAGAAGGTTCCATCTCTACTCTAATTTTTTCTTCTAGTTCGTCTATGTCCAAATCATCACTTGTTGTTTTTTCATTATAATATGTGCTAGCCTTTGAGGGTTTTTGAGATTTTTCTTGTGCTAATTTGCATAGATATTGTCTATCTGAAACACTGAGCATTTTGTTTTGCTCAAGTGTTTCTTTGATTTGCTGCAGTCTTGGAATATCTCCATATTGCAGCTCTAACATTTTTTTTGCATCATCAAGAAGCGATGTCATTGTATTGCTTTGTTTTTATGATAATTAAATAAATTTCTAATCATTGTTACGATTCTAGTCGAATAATTTCAAATTTCCAACCCAAATGCGCCTGCAACGTTTGAGAATTTCATGTAAGACTCTAGGTATTGCCGGCCTTTGGGAGTAATTACAAATGTATTTTTTCCATCGTACTCTATTTTATTTACCAACCCAGAACCCGTCAAGTTCTCAAGAAAATCTGATAATCTTGAATGTGACAGATTGGCTTTTGCAAGCAACCTTGTTGTTCTAATTCCTTCTTCTCCAGATTCTTTGGTTACTGTAAGAAGATCTCCAACTATTTGCATGCTGGTCCGATAAGTTACCATGTCTAATTTTATGAGAGTTTTGAATAAAAGGAACATGAATAAATCCTCTGTGAACATAATTTTAAAAAGGATCTCAATTTTGAAAATATAGTTTTTTAAAAACAGAGAAATTTTTGAGGTTTCACGCAGGAAATGTAATATCTAAAATGTTACATGATTTTAAGAATACTTGAAATCAACAAGATATGATTTGACTTGTCGCATTCAGCTAAATTATTTGTATTATATGTAATCAAATTAGAATGAATCTGGATCATTCTGTCAAGTTTTTTTAAAAAAGTTTTAGCCAATTTTGTAAATTAAAATTCAGAAGATTCAAATTCTTATCCACCAAAACTTTTCTCTCGTTGTTGAGAATATTTTCCTTTATCGTTTTTACCAAAGAGAATAATCTCTACAATATTTGCCTTATCTTCTGCTGTTAATTCAAATCCTCTAGATTTTAGATAATTGAACAACTGCTCAGAGTGTATTTTCATTTTTCATATCTCCCAATAGATTTCATGTAATCAATGATTTATTGTTTAATATGTTTAAAAAAATTATTGTAGCAAATATTTTGTGTAAATTGATCTAAAAAATTCTATAAAGCACATACCATTTTGCAACCTAACCGATCAAAAAAAACAACTTTAGTTGATTTCTAAAAATTTCTAGCCAAGTTTTTAAATTAATTTAGTCAGAATTGGAATAGTGAAATTAAATTTACTAGATTGATACAGTAATATCTCAGTATTTAGATATAAACAAGAAAGGCGCAGATTAAAACATGAGTAAATCACTCAAAAATTCAAAACACCAAATCAGATCTGAGCAAATCACAAAGCATCAAATTAAAACCGAACAAACAAAAAAGCCTGAAACTAAGTCAGAACCAATCCAAGACTTTTTTGCCATATACAAACAAAATATTGAGAAATATTTTGGAACTATGGAAAAATCAATTCCAAAATACTATCAAACCCTAATTGAACTACAACAAGAATATGTCCAAGCATGCGAAAACATGTTTAATACAATTCTGTCAGTTCAAAAAGAGTTTGCAAGTAAAACCGAAATGACTTCAGAACAATTAAAAGCTGCAAGTAAATTCCTATCAGATACAGTTGATTCTGCAATTAATGCAAGAAAAATTAGAGATGAAATGGTATTCTCATCTATAGATACTGCAAAAGAAAATATCAAGGAATGGAACAAACAATCCCAAGTAATTGCAGATATGAATAAAAAAATTGCTCAGTCTTGGGTTTCTGCATTTATGACTAGACACACCTAGACATAAATTTTTATTTTTTTCTTTATGATGTTTTGAATTTAGAAAATATTTGATTTTATCGCGAAATTGCTTGGAATTTTAAATCATCTGAATTCCAAACCATCTTTATGTCAGGATTTGTGTCAAATTCCCCTGCCATTAGTTGCATTTTTTTATGAAATTCAATCTCAAGATCCTTTAGAGCTTGATATTTGTCTTCAAGAATTTGTTCTTTCTTTATTTCATTGTTTTTACGAATTTCTTTTATTTGATTGCTAAAGTCCTCTTTTGTCATATCTTCACTGGAATTGAATTCAAGTGATAAATTTTTTTCATCTTGTTTTGTTATTTTGTCTTGATCTTTATACATCTGCTCATATTTTTTCTTTAGTGAAATTTGATCAAGTACATTTTCATCATACAAGTTATCAATCTCTTGGTTTATCAAAAATACTTTATTGTCAATTTCCTTTTGATAGTCTTTATCTAAAATGAATTGTGTCAACTCGTGGATTTCACCCATACCCTCTTGAATCCATTGCTCTCCAGTAGATTTCAAAACGCATTCATATTCACCTTCTTTAATGTTATACACTACAATGTATCCTTCCATACAAATAGTTCCAGGATTAGTTTTCACTTTAGGAGAAAGAGAGTATTGATCAAAAACTTGACTTGAATCAACAATCATCCCGATACCGTGTCTTTCCCACATTTCAGCAGTTAAATCAGTTACACAAGTATAATCATCAGATTGCAATCTATATACTACAAGGTACCCATCACGACATTTAGTCTCAGCAGTTGTTTTCATTGATTCTGCAGCATATGCGTCACGAGGATTCGCTAAAAGATATTGTGGATCTGAGCGATAGTCTGAATAATATGCACCTAATTGTGATTGAGTAAATGGATTTAATGTTATTTGTCCAGTAGAGTTGAAAAGTAATTGTTCTTTATAGTATGCAAGGTTATGTTTTACATTAAATTGTGCATTCATCTCAATTAATTCAATTCTTTTTGTCTCAGCTGCGGTGTGGTATGCCTCTCTTGCCTCAGTTAGGCTTCCCCCGTTTGCAATAACTTCTTTTAGAGCTGTTCTACCGGCGTTGACTTTCATCTCCTTAAATTCGAACTGATCCCAAAAAACTCCCTGAATTTGAAGTGGTTTGTCATCTACAAATCTCTCAAAAGCTGCACGTGAGGTATAGTTTGCCCAAAGGTTTTCCCATTCAAGAAGATCTTGATTTAGTCGTTCAAGGACAACTTCTCGCTTTTCTTCAAGTTCTTTTTGTGCCTTGATTTTTTCATATTCTCTTTCTTCCAAGTCTAAAATCCATTGCCTTGTTTGTTCAATTTTATCTAAAATATCTTGAGCAAGTGAATTGTTTAGTAAATCTCCAGACAGTGTAGTTTGTTCACTTTGTTTATTTGTGTCAATTTGTGCATAACTTGAGCCCATAAAGGATCCTGCTACTATTACTAAAAGCAAAATTACTGAATGCCCAAAGTAACTCAAGGATCGATTCTTTGATTGATCGTATTTATGTTATTCTCATAATTTCTTCTTGTCATTAATTGTAATTATCTAAAGTTACAAATTCTTTCATTTGCAAGTTGTAGATAATTTTTTCATAAATTTTTTAGTGCTTTTAATAGATGGTATGATGCAATGGTCGGGGTCCTACATCATGTCCATCTATTATATTTTATATAAAAAATTATCATAAAAGATGAACGTACAAATCATTCATACAAATTCTCAGCATTGTCTAAATACTAAATTGAAATAATAAAACTGATTGGAACTGTCACCAAGAAAACCTCAAGTAGGTTTTGGTCTTAAGTTCCAGTTAAGATTTTAAAAATTTTTAACCATTAATAGAACTGTAATGACTTCGTAAAATATTCTTCATCAATAACAGATATGATTCATTTTGTTGAGGCTTAGTTTTACATTCAGATATTAGTTTGTCGCAGTATTTTTTTTCTTCATCTGTTAGTTGTGATGCATGAAGATAGTTTTTCTTTGTAGTTAGATCATAAAGAAACGAATAGTATTCCTTTAGAATCTCTTTTTCCTTTATTTCGAGTTTGCTCATCTTTTATCAAACAACCCAAGTGGAGGATGTATTTAGTATCTGCCTTACTATTTGGTAGGGCTCAGTTCAGAATCTGAATTTTTTTTACCTTTTTAGTTCAATAATTGAACATTGAGTGCTATCACTAGATCAAAGGATACTAGATGACTAATATGACAATGACTGAGCCTATGGTAGAGCAGAAAAAGGAGATAAAAATAGATGTAATTGACAGGCAAATTCTAAACCTGCTTATTGCCAATGCACGTGATTCTACTAGGACCATAGTCAAAAAGCTGGGAGGGCTAGGAATTGAAATGTCAGAGCGTGGAGTAGGAAAAAGAATTGAGAGGTTAGAAAAACTTGGAATCATTCATGGTTATACTACAATGGTAGATCTCATCCAAGTAAATATGCCAATTTTACGCCTAATTACAGTAAAATTTACATCGCCTAAAGATTTTGTCGCCAGGCTTGATGAGATGAAGCAATACCTCTCAGATGCTCCGTATTGTGATTTTTCGGCCAGAACAAATGGGAATATTGACTGGATTGAACTCAAATTTTTCAATAATCATGAGCAGGCACAACAAGAAGAGGATCTTTATCGTGCTTGGTTTGGAGACATTATGGAAGATTATAGATCCTTTGATCTGAATATACACAAGATGGGATGGCAATTATTTGATGAAGAGGATTTTAACAGATTTATCCAAAGTACATGTAAAAAAGAAGGAACAGATGTTATTCCAAATAGTGTAAAGAAAAAATCTAAGACACAATAGTTTTATGTTAAATACAAAGAATGTGTAACCTAAATGTGACCTTTCGAATATGTGTTCATTGTGGCTTGGAATATGAGGATGTTTTCAACAGGCGTATATGTTCAGACAAGTGTTCATTAGAAATTTCTTAATTAGTTAATTTTTTAGGGGATTCATAGACACGATAGTTCCTTTTTTGAACTGCTATTAAATAGATCATTCAATTTCTGAACAAAATGTATTCAAAAAGTCAGACCCATTCTAAATAGATCTGAAATATTTCAGTTAATGATAACAAATGAGTACCATAAATGTACAACAACAAATCTCTCACAACAAAACCAAGCTGGGAGTACTAGGTTTGCTTGTCTTACCTATTGTTGCAGCAATGGTCCATCAAGGAACTGCCTCATTAGAGCAGATACCGCAAATACTCACCAGTGGAGTATTTCCAGTATTGTTCACGGTGGGTTCATGGGGTCTGGCTGTGAAAATGGCATTGAAATTGAGAAAGTAGGATAAAATCCTCCTCAATTTTTTTATTCTAAACTTTTGCATTTAATTTTTATGAACGAAATTTAATTTTTTTCATGTGAAAGCCTTAAGATTTGATGGTAAAGAACTCAATTTTGTTGAGAATCATCCCAAACCTCAGTCAGATGAGGCTTTGGTCAGAATTACTTTGGCTGGAATTTGTGGAACTGATCTCGAAATCTTAAATGGATACATGTCTTATCAAGGAATTTTAGGTCATGAATTTGTAGGAGTTGTAGAGCAATCAAAAAACAAAGAGCTGGTCGGTAAAAGGGTCGTAGGTGAGATCAATGTTGGATGTCAAAATTGTGATTCTTGTTTGAAAGGAATGGAAAGACATTGTCCAAATAGAACAGTTTTAGGAATTCTCAATCGCGATGGAGCCTTTGCAGAATATCTATCACTTCCTGAAAAGAATCTACATGTTTTACCTGACTCAATATCAGATAAACAAGCCGTGTTTATCGAGCCAATTGCTGCTGCATTTGAAATTACAGAACAAATTTCCCTAAATTCTGATTGGAAGGTTGCCATAGTGGGAGATGGTAGACTAGCTCAGCTAATTTTATCAGTTTTGAGGACTGTATGTCTTAAAATTACCTGTTTTGGTAAACATGAGAACAAACTTGAGAGGTTACAAAAAATGGGAATAAAAACCAAAATAGGGATTCGTACCGAGGATGAACATATCTTTGATTTGGTAGTGGAGGCAACAGGAAGTACGTCGGGATTTTTTGATTCAATGAGACTTGTAAAACCTAAAGGAAAGGTAGTTTTAAAATCAACAATTGCATCAAAAGAAAATATTGATTTGACGCCTGCAGTTGTAAATGAAGTTACTCTTGTAGGCTCAAGGTGTGGTCCATTTAGACCTGCAATCAATGCACTTGCAACTGGAATGATTTCAGTGGATGCGTTGATTGACTCTGAATTTCCTTTGGAAGAATTTCAAGAGGCCTTTAATCTTGCAAAAGAATCCAACACTCTCAAAGTTGTCTTAAAACCATAAGCAAAGTGAACCCTAAAGATGAAAATAATTTAAGGTTTTATTTTTATTTTGATTATTAAGTGTCAAAATACTTCAAGCGATCAAAAATTATTTTTCACACTCGGTGATAACTTGTTATTTTACAATCAGTGATTATGAATGAAGAACAATTAAGTGAAAGAATAAAGATGGCACATACCATAGAAGTCGAAAGTGCAATGAGACGAAAGGTTGCATTAAAGGTTAGCTGGTATGATGTTCATGGAGAGAATCATACCAACCTATACTCCTTAAATGAAGGTTCTACAATAGAACTTTAATCATTTATATTAATTTTTTTTTAATTTTTTTATGATGTAAATAGATAACCTAGAACAGCAAAATTCATTTGATGCTATTAACATAATTTAAAAAATTGATTTAACTAATAAATCTCATGAATTTTTTTGATTTACCATTTCTAATAATTTACTTCTAGCTTTTGCATTTCTGGGTTTTGCCCTTAGAACACATCCACAGCAAGGACAATGCACTTCATCCCATATGAGATAAATTTCGCAAGATGTACATCGTTTATGTCCTGCTTCGTATAATCCACCATATTTTGCGGCTAATTTTTTTACTGCATATTTAGAACAAATTCTGTTACAGGACAAACGTAAATTCATCTTTATTCACTGATTAAAAAATTTAAACACAACTTTGTGTAACAAGTCATTGTTACACATACAATTTTTAGATAGGTTTGAAAACTTGTTAAAATGAATTAATTCTAAATATTTTTTATTTTTTAAGTTATATCCATTCTTAATCTAGTATTTCATTTTCTTCAGATATTAGTACTCATCTTCCATTGAATTTCGCTCAGAAACAAATTTCTGTATAAATTTACAAAAATTACATTTACATGTAGACATGGTTTCCTTGCAATTATGGTATAACATAATTGTATGTATGAATCTTTAGAACAAATACAAAGATTATCTTCAAACAGTGTCAAAAATTTGTGTGACAGAACGGTGGTCTTAAATTTAATATTTTGATAATAACAATTAACTCCGGTCTTACACAACATATCTCCCCTGAATATTGTGTTTGGCCTGAGTTACTATTTTTAATTTAAAGGAATTTACGAAGGTTTCAATAGGAGAAAATGTATTTGTAATTTATGGCACTTGGAATCTATATTGCAATTATAGTCATTGCGATTATGGCATTAGTTATGATAAAACTTATTCGCAATACTAGTAAAACAAGCTATTTTGGAGAACCAAATAGATGTAAAACTTGTGGTAGAAAGAGTCAAACACCCAACTGTCCTTATTGTAAATCTAATTTTAGATCACAATAATAGTTCTCTACTTTAGATATTCAATGAACTTGCCAGTATTTTCTAATTTTATTGAATTAATGTCCTCCAAGTTATTGATGGAATTCATTTTTAGATATACATCTGAGGCAGTATACAAGACGTCTTCAATATAAAAAGTTCTAGAATTTCCCATACCATAAAAGCCTGAGTCATTGTCAGTGTGAGTTATAGTTCCCTTGAGATTGATGCCATTGTCTATACCCATTCCAAATATGTAAAACCCATTCCAACGGTTCCATTCAGGTGCAATCATTTTTGAATTAGATATCCCATCCAGAGAATGTACATCACTGCTAATTGGAATAGACAAAATATTTTTTTCCCTGTCAAAGAAAAAGGCTTTGTGGTTGTTTAGTGCCTCAGAGTAAGTAGAGGAATCTCCAATTATAAAATCATCAATGACTTTGGGGTTTTTTACATCAGATACATCAAATAGTGCTACTTTAACTCCAAGTTGTTGTACTCGTCCACTTCCAATGTCTTTTGTATCACGTCCCACTCCAATTACATAATCATCATCATAAGGATGAAGGTAATTTGAGAATCCTGGAATCTTGAGTTCGCCTAAGATCTTTGGTGTGTCTGAGGACAAATCAATTACAAAGAATGGATCTATTTGCTGAAAAGTTACCAAGTATAGTCTATCTCCCATAAATCTTGCAGAAAAGATACTCTCATCAGGGGCAATATCATCCAGGCCTCCAAGAATCTCAAGTTTCTCATCTAAGACATAAACTGCATTTGATCGAATTGTTCCCTTGTATTGTGTATAGTACTCTAGAGTTGTTGCAATTCGGAACTTGTCATCGTGCTCATCCATTGAAAACTGATTTAGCAGTCTTCCTGGAACTGAACCCTTTGCAATGTAATCTAGTTTATCCTCGTCAATTGAAATTTTGTGTACAATTGTCTTTTGTGATTCTTCTTGGATTCTTGCATCATATTCTGATAATGCTTCACGAATTCTATCAAATAGTTTTTCTTTTTGACTTTTCTCCATTTGGTTGTAAGACTCTTGTATTATCTCAGCAATTTGACTCCATTCTCTTACAGAATCAAGGGAGGGATCATTTTGAATTTCTTTTATTTTGTCTTGTACTTGTTGTGGGAGCAATGGTACTACAACATCAAAGAATCTGTCATGAGCTGAATCACCATTAAATCCATAAGGGGAATTCTTCTGATATGTCAAGTAAAAGTTGTTCTCAGATACATAAATTGTGCCGGTATATCCCATCAAAAAAGTCTCAGAGTTTATGGTATCTCCAAAAATATCAATTGCAGTTAGGGTATTGAAATTTGAAAATCTCTCAACGTTATCAAAGTAAAATGCTTCAGGAATCATTACAGGCTCTGATCGTTCCATAATTATTGGGAATCGTGGATATTGATAGTCAATATTGCTATTTGTTACAAAGTATGCATAATCACCAATCATTCTGGCATCACTAAAGTAACCATCAATGGTGTAATCTTTGAGAATTTCTGGTTTTTCTTTGTCTGATACATCTACTATCAATGCATGAGTCACAGGATTGTATGAGGGTCTTGGCATAAAGTCAAACTGGGGAATTATCTCATCTTGGCTTTGTCCGTTGTAAAAGATAACTAAACGATTCTCATTTAGAAACATGTTTTGGATGTATTGTGAATCAATATCAAGTGCAATTTTTAAAACAAGTTTGGCAGATTCAGCAGGATATGCATCTATTATTGAAAGTGTATTTTGTGAAACAATGTAAACGTATTTTGAATCATTTTTAAGATAGTCTGGCTCATCTACATTTTCTACTTGAACATTTGTTGTTGAATAATCTAATTCAACAGATCCTGATTGAGTCTTGGCAGATTCCATATCCATTGCACTCGTAGGTTCTGCCATTGGTCTAGGCTCAATGGCCAATGATTCCCTCATCATAAAACTATCATTGATAAAGACTCTATCATCATAAAATCCCCCATCAAAAACATTTGATGCTGCCAAGATATCTTTGAGTTCAGATTCTGAGGAGATTTTCCTAATTTCTTGGGTACCTTCAAATAAATCAGAGACTGTCCTATCAACATAAACTATTTCGGGAGGAGAGGTTTCTCTAACAATTTCTGGTTGTTGGCCAACACCTATGGCAAACATTACTCCAGCCGTTGCAATTATGGTAACTAGGACGGCAATTGGAAGGATTATTTTTGAATTCATTTTTATCATCTTTTTTTGAAACTATCTTTTGATAGTTACTATTGTATATCATATGAGGTTAAAAGGTTAAGTGAAATTGTAATTTTACCAAACAAATAACATATACTCAAGCATAACTAAAAGGATTTCAATGTCAGAAGATAGTAAAGACCAAGAGAAAATTACTGAGAAAATCAAAATTATGGCAACAGATGATGACAAAATAAAGTCATTTGGAGAGTTGCTAACAAACGATTCTAGCAGATCAATCCTACAATTGTTATTCAATGAAGAATTGACTGCACTTCAAATTTCAGAAAAATCGGGCATTTCTTTACAGTTAGTAAAATATCACATAATCAAATTACAGGATTTAGGCGTGGTAAAGGTGACCAAAATTGAAAAAAACTCAAAATCTCAAGATATGAAATTCTATTCTGCCTCCAAATTTAGCATGGTAATTGTCCCCCCAAAATACTCTGAAAAAACTAAAGAGAGTAAACTTCTTGTCCGCTCTTTTAAGAATATTTACAAAATTGCAGGATTTGGAATTGCAGCAGGGATTTCTGGGCTCATGTCATTGTCGTTGTTACGACAAGAAAAACAAGTTCCAGTTCAACTAGAATCAGGTAAAGATACTCAATTGAGAAACCTCGAGGATGTGAAGGAAGGATTCCAATCATCAGTTGAAGAATCTGCACATGAAGAAATATCTGACAAGATTGGTGATGAATCATTTGCCTCTGCACCTTCTTTAGAACCAATACCTGAATCAACATCAAGTTACACATTAGAAGAAGCCTTGGAAATTCAAAAAAGAAGTATTGAGGCAGCAGAAGCCAACCCATCTTCAGGATCTGGAACTCCGATGTTTGATGTTGGAGATTTATCAATTACATTAATTATAATTACAATAATTTTTGGTGGGTTGGCCGCATATTTTTTCTTAAAATCAATTAGACAATCTAAACCAAGGCAGTTAGCATAAATTCATTTCAAGAATTTTTTTGGTAAAATTCAAATTTCATCAAAGCCTTTATTCCAAATTCACGTAATTGATATAATGACAGAAAAACAAATAGCAATTGTAACAGGAGTAATGTTTAGTCTTTTGATATTACCTTCCGTCAGTAGTGTTGCATTTGCACAATATGTTGCAGTGGATGGACAAACTGGACTTGATGACTATTTGAAATTAGCTCAAGATAGAGTTGTTATTTCAAATGAAAATCCAAAAGCTGGATCTGGAACACCAATGTTTGCAGCTGATGGGGTTTTAGGTGCATTAATTTTGTCCACCGGGATTTTTGGCGGAATTGCTTCTACGTTTTTTATTAGAAGTCGTCAAGGAAAATATGCAGTCATTGGACGTGGATAAAAACTCCACTTCTTTTTTTAATCGCTAAGATTGTTACATTATCTTTAATTGCTTTTTGAGAAAATATCTAAATTATCAACAATTAGCATTGTCCAGAATATCGTTCTTCGGCATAAATAAGATAAGCCTCATTTCCAAAGTATTTTTTTGATTCAACTATTTGATTTAGTCTGTATTCTTCTAATTCCGGACATGAAAGGCCTGCTATGAATGCTTTTTCTTCAAGCATATCACCATAAGTAGTCGCTGCGACAAAAACCAAAAAGAGTAAAAATGTAGGCGCAATTATGAATGTGATTGGCATAAGCCATATGTCCTTTTTAGTAATCATTTGACATCCCCCATGGCTGAGATTTGAAATCAAGCCAGATCTCATATCGTGATAATAATAATTCCCTTGTATACACTCCCATACGCCCAATGAAATTATTGGCATTTTTGTAATAAAGTTGGCTACGTGTAATTTTTTTTTAAGACAACTAATGGAAAAAAATTGCAATTTAATTATAGATCTGTTAAAAATATTGTTTAATTCAAAAATAAAAAAGAAAAATTAGGTTGCAGAAGTTGCAATTCCTCTTTCAATTAGTTTCTCAGCTGTTGATTCTTTGACACAGATGGGTTTTTCATTTGATATTTTCATTACAAGGGAAAATCCATCACGGCATTCTACCATTTGAGCATCAATTCCTGCTGCAATTTGATGTCTAGGTGAAAGCCATGCCATTGAAAATTCTTTTGCTTTTTCCATGAATTGATTCCGAATTTCTTCTTTATCTAGATCAGTAGAGTTACTCTTCAGAGAATGTTTGAAATTTCTTAATTCCATATGCATAGCTTTGACTTCAGCCTTTTGCTCATCAGTTAATGCACTTGCTCTAAGTACCATGTGAGTTTTATGATCAGATATTTTATCTTTCATGGTATCTTTATGGTCAGATATTTTATCTTTCATGGTATCTTTATGGTCAGATATTTTATCTTTCATGGTATCTTTATGGTCAGATATTTTATCTTTCATGGTAGCACGATGTTCATCAAAGTGAGCTTGTCGTCCAGCTTCATCTAGTAAGCAATACGCCTTCAATTGATCTTTATGATCTGAGTCCATTTTCTCTGTATGATCAGAGTTCATGGCATATTTCTCTAGAAATGCTTTTTGGTTTTCAGGAGACATTTCACAATATCTATCCATCATAGCTTTCTTTTCCTGTTTCGTGGCATCGTTGTGATCTTTCTTGGAACCATCCTCGTTAGATTCATCCTCGTTAGATTCATCCTCGTTAGATTCATCCTCGTTAGATTCATCCTCGTTAGATTCATCCTCGTTAGATTCATCCTCGTTAGATTCATCCTCGTTAGATTCATCCTCGTTAGATTCATCATTTATGGAATCCCCTTCTCTGCCTTCATCTATGCTATCATCTAATCCAGCATAGGCTATTCCAGGTCCCGTAGTAAGGGCAATTGCCATAACCAGTAAAAAAACAACGCTAAGAAGTTGTATTTTTTTCATTATTCAATCTTAAAAATATTGGATATAAAGACTAGTGGGACAATTATACCCAATTATTAATAATAATGAAAGGTCATTATCGCAATCATGTCTGAATTTACTAGAGAAGATCATGAAAGAATAGAATTGTTAGAGATTGTCTCCAGTTCAAAAACAGGACTTAAAATATTATCCAAAGAGCAATTAGAACGGCTTTATAGATTAGTTGAAAGCAAAAAATATACAAAAAATTTAGAGGTACAAATGTCAAAAAAAGACCTACTTGAAAAAATAAACAATCGGCTTTATGATCTTGGTGAAGGAAGAGTAATTCTTTAAAGCTTTTACAGAAATTTTAAATTATTATTTTTCATCTGGTTAATACTTCATTGAATATTCTCTGATATTAGTATTCAATTGAAAAAATATTTTAAAAATTTTAATTCTTGTAAAATAAAATTTTCGAATTAAAAATGAACAATTGATATGAATGAATCACATGAATAAATAATTAGCAATTCCTTTTATTATCAATCACTATAATACACTATGTTCAGAAAAGAATCTGAAGACTTTGTTGAAGTCCTAGGAGCTTGGGCCAAAGTAATTGGAGTTAATCTCAATAGAGATTAAAGTCCAGTACAATAAGAATTGGAATCAAAGATAACTAATGTCTGAAGAGATAAATCAAGAAATTGATCTATATCTTTTTTATTTACAACTAAACTATATTTATTATTGCAAACGCTTTCTGCTTTAAATAAAGAAATTAAAAACTGTACAAAATGTCCAAGATTATCTCTATACATCAGAGAAGTTGCAGAAAATAAAGTAAGACGGTTTGCAGATCAAGATTATTACGGATTACCGCTTTCCGGATTTGGAGACATCAAAGCAAAATTACTCATAGTGGGATTAGCTCCTGCAGCTCATGGTGGAAATAGAACTGGAAGGATGTTTACAGGGGACTCATCTGGGGATTGGCTTGTAAAGATAATGCACAAGAATGGTTTTGCCTCAATTTCAACGAGTCTAAATTTGGATGATGGATTGGTGCTTTATAATGCATATATTACTGCAGCAGTTAGATGTGCACCACCTCAAAACAAGCCTACAAGACAAGAAATGGAGACTTGTTTTGATTATCTGAATCAAGAGTATAAGATTTTAAAAAATATTATAGTTATTTTGTGTCTCGGAAAAATTGCATATGATACAACATGTAAATTAATTAAAGTAAAACCAAAAAAATTTGGACATAATAAATTATTTGAATATAATTCAGTAAAAATTCTAACATCTTATCACCCCTCAAAACAAAATACTCAAACAGGTAGATTAACCTGGAAAGATTGGTCTGCAGTTTTTCAAAAGGCAAAAAGATTAACAAAGTAGAAAACCTTTATTGTAAAACAAATACCAGATAATTCAATGAAGGGAATTCTCTTTACTATAGGTATTTTTTCTTTAATTCCATTTGTATTTGCTCAAGAGTATCCAGAATTAGGAGTCAAAGTAGAGACCATTGCTGAGAATCTAGATATACCATGGTCTATTACCTGGACCCCAGATGGAACAATATTTTTTACAGAAAGAAATGGTAATCTTAGAGTTATTCAAGATGGAATAATTTTAGAAAAGCCTGCTTTGTCACTTGAGGTTGGTGGAGTTGAAGGAGGGTTACTAGGGATTACACTTGATCCAAACTATTCAGAAAATCATTACATCTATCTGTACTATACCTATAACAATTTTCTTGAAACTAAAAACAAAGTGGTTCGTTATATAGAATCTAATCTAGTTTTGTCTGAGGATAAAGTGTTAATTGAAGACATACCTGGTGGACCATTTCATGACGGTGGAAGAATAAAGTTTGGCCCTGATGGAAAATTATACATCACAACTGGTGATGCAGGTAAAGCAGAGTTGGCACAAGATAAAAATTCATTTGCAGGAAAGATTTTGAGGGTTAATTCAGATGGAAGCATACCAAGTGATAATCCGATTTCTGATTCTCCAATCTATTCATATGGACACAGAAATCCCCAAGGTTTGGATTGGGATGAATTAGGCAACCTTGTGGCTACTGAACATGGACCTTCAGGCTGGCACGGTGTTGCACACGACGAAATCAATGTAATAATCCCTGGTGCAAATTATGGATGGCCAGACATCATAGGCTCCGAAACAATGGAAGGTCTTGTAACTCCAATATTAAATACTGGTGATGATACATGGGCTCCCTCTGGTGCAGAATTTTATGATGGGGATAAATTTCCGCAATGGAGTGGAAAGTTCTTTGTAGCTACACTTCGTGGAAGTCATTTACACATAATTGATTTTGATTTGGAGAATAACAAAGTAATATCTGATCAAAAATTATTTGAGGGCGACTTTGGCCGTCTTCGAGATGTTACTACAGGTCCCGATGGATATCTGTATGTTTTGACTAGTAATCAAGATGGACGAGGGGCCCCTGAGATTAATGATGATAGGATTCTTCGTATTGTTCCATTAAATGAGATTAATAGTTTTGAGGACTGTGTAGCAAAAGGAAATCCAGTAATGGAATCATATCCACGACAATGTAAAAATGTAGATGGTCAAATCTTTGTTGAAGAAATAGAGGTCTCAAAACAAAAAATTCCGCAATGGGTAAGAGAAATTTTTGTGTGGTATGCCCAAGATCAGGTTTCAGAGCAAGAATTACTCAATGCAATCAAATATCTGGTTCAACAAAATATCATCAACTTGGATTCTAAATAAAAAAATCTAAACCTGCACCAAAATAATATCCTGCAAGAATTGTTCCAGCTGACCAAATTAAAGAGCCACTAAATGTATACATGACAAACTTTAGAATTTTCATTTTAAGCAATCCTGCCGGGACTGAAATCATCTCTCTCATTACAGGAACCATTCGTCCCAAGAATACTGCCTTGTCACCATATTTTTCAAACCAGATCTCCACTCTTTGGAGTTTCTTTTCAGAAACTTTTACAAATCTAAGATACTTTAACAAAATTGTTCTTCCAAGTTTTAAGGCAATAAAGTAAATTGCCGTAGTCCCAATTGTAGCTCCAATTGCTCCTAAAATTATCATCGGTATAACTGCAAAAATTGATAGGCCTTGCTGGGATGCCAAAAATCCTGCAGTTGGAAATACGGCTAAAGTAGGAATGGGAGGTATTATTGTTTCAAGTAACGCTGACAGAAAGATTCCCTCATACAGATGACTTGCAAGAAATTCACTTATCCATATTAGAAATGAATCAAAAGGCTCCAATAAAATCTCAAAATGAGTCCCAACTAAATTACTTTACAACTCAAAAGCGCATTTTGGACTACTCAATTCCTTTTAGATAATCAATAAAGGACTTACCTTCAAATTCTACATAGTCATCAATTACTTTAATTTCCATATCTGAGAAAAATTTATCATATACTGTTTGGCGCTCATGTTTAAGGGGTGGCGAGCAAAAACACATTTCAGACCACTGAATTTCTCCAGGTCCAATAATTTTTGCCCGATTCATTGAGCTAAGAATTTCTTTACCATCTGGTTCTTGGTTCTCAATTGTTCCATCAGTTAGTTTTTGATAAAATTCCTCCATATTTTTTTCAATAAATTTAGCTTTAATTGAATAAATCAATTCTTATTCGATACCAGTTTGTATTTTTAATTTTTAAAGTTTAGAACCACTAAACAAATTCTATATTATAAATTCAGGTTCCATACACACAAATATCAATCAAGAGAAATAAATCCAAATGACCAATGATATTTCCTCTTTTTCTTCAGAAACCTTTGATGCGATTGAAAAAAGAAGATCAGTAAAACACTTTGATGAAACTCATCGATTCACCGATAAAGAAATTGAAAAATTACTTTCACTTGCCATATTATCTCCCACTTCATTTAACATTCAAAATTGGAGGTTTCTAATTGTAAAAGATACAGAACTGAGGAAAAAAATTAAAAGTGCCGCATGGGATCAACCCCAAGTAACTGATGCTTCTTTATTATTGATATTGTGCGCAGATCTTAAAGCAGGAGAGAAGGATCCACAAAGATACTGGAAAAATGCATCAAAGGAAGTGCAAGATTTTATCATCCCTGCAATTGAAAAATACTACAAAGGAAATGATCAGCTCCAACATGATGAGGCCCTTCGTAGTATAGGAATTGCATCTCAAACCCTTATGCTTGCTGCAAAGTCTGCAGGATACGACTCATGTCCAATGATAGGATTTGATCCCCAAAAGGTTGCAGAGTTGATAAATCTTCCAAAAGATCACATTATTGGAATGATGTTAGTAATTGGAAAGGCAAAGAGTCCTGCCAATCCACGTGGGGGACAATTAAATCTAGATGAGGTTGTAATTAATGATAGATTTTGAGCATCTAGATTATTAATTAGCATATTAAAAAATTCATAATTGAGTTACAAATTTTTAGATCACGCAACTGATGCTTTTGTAGAAGTTAATGCAAAAGATCTCAAAGAGGCCTTTGCTACTACTGCAGATGCAGTAATAAACATCACACTTGATCAAGACAAGGTAGAGGAAAAAAATCAAAAAGAGTTTTCGGCTAATGGAAAAGACCTTCGATATTTACTTTTTAGCTGGCTTGAGGAGATTACCTTTGTTTTAATTACTGAAGGTTTTGCAATTAGGAGAATTGAATTTGATATTGTACAAAACGATGAATATAAAATACAAGCAAAAGCATTTGGAGAGCCTCTTGATCTTCAAAAACACAATTTCAAGGTAGAAATAAAAGCTCCAACCTTCTATGAGATGAAAATTGAACAAAAAAACGGTGTCTTTATGAGGTTTCTATTAGACCTCTAATCTTGTGAATTTTTCTTAGCAATTCGATAGAAGAAGTTATACGCGTTTTTTAAAAATGAATTAAACTACGAAATACTATGCATCAATTGTTTTTATTTTCTGTTTTTTCACTTGTTGTTTTGATGATTTTTCCAGCATATGCTGCAGTCGATTCGTTTTCTCTTGAAAAGCCCTTTTACACTAATGAAGAATCATTTGTATTTGTTGGAAAAGAAGATACCGGAAAACAATCAGTCTTTGTAGTTATTCACGGACCTGGAGGGCAGTATATGAACATGGCATCAGATCCAGATTCAGATAATGATGGGCAATTTTCTACAATTCCAAGAGTAGTTGAGGATTTTTTCAAATCTAGTGGAATTTATAATGCAACTGCTTTTACTGGTGATCAAACCAAGGAGGATGGAATTTCAATTCTTTTACAATATGATGGAAATAAAGTCTTTGAAAAAGAAGATTTTGTTTTATCGTTAAAACCAATTCCAGATAGAACAGTAACTGAAGGAGAATCAATTTCTTTTACCGCTGATGTAACTGATAGCGCTTTAGATAACCTAGTTTTTAGTTTGGACAAAAATCCACCGCCGGGCACCTCAATTAACCCTAGCACAGGTCAGTTTACTTGGACGCCCACCGCTACTCAAGGAAATCCAAATGGTATTCTATACAGCTTTGATATTGTTGTAGAGAAAGGAGCTCAAAGAGACAGTGAATCAATTATCATTACAGTAAAAGATCCAGAGATTGTACAACCAACCCAACCCAAGGATGAGCCAAAGGAAGAACCAAAGGAACCTAAAGACCAGTCAGGAGGTTTAGGTATTGCCTCATTTGTAGATGAATCAAAAGATCCACAAAGTTATGTGGACAGATACAATAATGAACCTGCATACAAAGAGTGGTTTGATGAAAATTACTCAGAGTATGACTCAATTTATCAGGCAGTTGGACTAAAAGAGGTAAAACCTATTGCAGCTTTTGTTGATCCAACAGAAGACCCACAGTACTATGTAGACAGATACAATAATGAACCTGCATACAAAAAGTGGTTTGATGAAAACTTTTCAGAGTATGACTCAATTTATCAGGCAGTTGGACTAAAAGAGGTAAAACCTATTGCAGCTTTTGTTGATCCAACAGAAGACCCACAGTACTATGTAGACAGATACAATAATGAACCTGCATACAAAA
>JAOTVS010000089.1 GCA_029863275.1 Candidatus Nitrosopumilus sp. | reverse complement strand
GAAAGCGATCTTATTGAAAAAACTGATCAAGGTTCATCATATAACGTTAAAGTAGAATTTGAAAATCCTTCTTTATTGATGCTAACCACTGGAGAAACTGATTTCTTTGTAATGGCAGATGGTAAAACAGTTGGGGGAGGAACTCTAGAACCCTTTACTTTGCCTGCGCTAGGAAGTATTTCTACTAATGGAACTCTTCAGACAGAATCGAATCAAAACTCAGATGAGACTCCAGTAGTAAAGATTAGTGGAATAACAAAATATGATGTTCTATTCACAACTATTGATATTCCATTTGTATTTTATCCTACTGAAGAGCAGGCAAGAGAATTTATACATCAAGATTAATTTTTTGTAAAATGCTTACTGTTTTTGGATCAACTGCTCTAGATACAATTAGGACTCCAAATAAAATTTTAAAAAATGTTTTAGGAGGAGCAGCAACATTTGCTTCTTTATCTGCAAGTAATTTTGTTGATACTGGCTTAATTGCAGTGGTTGGAGATGATTTTCCAAAAAAATATCAGAGGATTTTAACAAATCGTCTTGATTTGACCGGATTTATTGTAAAAAAAGGAAAAACATTTCGTTATGATGGAAAGTTTGACAATACTCTTAGCACTAGAGAAACTCTAAAGACGGAACTTAATGTACTTGAAAATTTTAAACCAAAAGTTCCAGAGGAATATAAAAAATCCCAATTTGTATATTTAGCAAATAATGATCCTGATCAAAATACAAATCTATTAAAAGAATTTGATAAAGTAAAATTTTCCATGTGCGATACCATTGATTTTTGGATTTCAACCAAACGAGAATCTGTGATAAAAATGATCAAAGCAGTTGATGCCGTGGTAATAAATGATGAAGAGGCCAAACTCCTTACCAAAGAATTCAATTTGATAAAATGTGCTAAAAAAATGATGAGTTGGGGAGCAAAATATGTAATTATTAAAAAAGGAGAGCATGGCTCTTTGATGTTTTTTGATGATGTCATTTTTCCCTCACCAGGATTTTCCTTAGAGGATGTAGTTGATCCTACAGGGGCAGGTGATTCGTTTGCTGGGGCCATGATTGGTTATCTATCTAGTAAAAAATCTACAAGTCTTTCAGAAATTAAAAAAGCAGTTGTTTATGGTAATGTATTAGGTTCATTTGCTGTTGAAAAATATGGAGTTAATGGTTTGCTCGAATTAAAAAAAACAGATATTACAAAACGAATGAAATTATATGAAAAAATGATTCGTTTTTAAAAAGATTTAATTAAAATATTTTTTCAATGCATGTATCTATTGTCTCAAGAAACATCTAAAAAAATAGAGGATCAATTAGAAACGATATTTAATTTACAAAAGGGGTTATCTGAAATGATGAATTTAGATAGATATCCAAAAGATTCTGAAGGGAGAGTTTCTGCTCTTTGTACTGCAATCATACACGAAGCTGTGGAATTGCAAAGAACTACCAATTGGAAATGGTGGAAAACTCCAACTTCTTTTAACGAATCTGAGGCTAGAGAAGAATTAATAGATATTTGGCATTTTGTTGTGCAAGCCTCATTAGAACTTGATTTAACGCCAAATGATATTGTTGAGGAATATAAGAAAAAAAATGAAATTAATAGAGAAAGACAAAGAACGGGCTATTAGATTATTTTTTGTTTAATTTTGTTAAGATCTATTTCATTAGTTAAATTAACTAATTTTATTTTATTTCTAAAATAATTAATTTGGGATGGAGTAACTGTAAGATAAGGATCTGGACTAGTTGACCCAATTATTTTTCCATTATTATCAATACCATTTTTGTGTACCTGAAACAAAGAGTGTCCCGCTTTGTGTCCCCAAACTTCTTTCCCGCATACAATTATGGTATTGATTTTCTGATTTTTATTTACATATTGAATTATTGTATCTATTCCCTTATTTTCTGAAAGTAATCTACCTACAATGAAAATATTTATCATAAGATCAGAATTAGCAATTTTTTTAAGTAGATCTAGGCTCGAAAGTGTACATATTGCAGTAATCGAGTTGGGATTTCCTTGATATGATTCTTCAGAAATTGGTAATACTACCTTACACAATTCACCAATTAAATTTCCTAAACTATTCATTTAGAACATCACGTAGAGATTTTGCAATAAATTCAATATCCTTTGATGTAACTTTTGGATGAATTGGTAGAGATAAAACATGAGAAGCTGCAAAGTCAGTAGATGGTAGTATAATTTTTTGTTTGTAAAACGGTGTTTTATGTATTGGGGTTGGATAATACGAAGCAGCTCCAATTCCTTTTGAATTTAATTTTTGCAAAATTTTATTTCTTTTTAAAGTGGATATAGTGTAGAGATACCAATTAACAGATTCATTGTTTCGTTCCTTAGGGATTCTAATGTTCAAATCAGAAATTAGTTGTGATAATAAATTTGCGTTATTTTTTCTGATGTTTAAAAATTTTGGAAGTTTCTTCATTTGTATTTTAGCTATTGCTGCACTAATTTCGGGTAGTCTTAGATTTAATCCAAATGTTCTTGTATCATATCCTCGAAGCATTCCATGATTTCTTATCATCAATAATTTTTCGTGCAATTTTTTGTTATTAGTTACGATAAATCCGCCTTCGCCTGATGTCATTACTTTTGCTGGATACATACTATAGCATCCTAAATCAGAAAAAGTTCCTGTATATTTTCCCTTTAATTTTGAACCTAAAGATTGAGCAGAATCTTCAATAATGTGGATGTTATATTTTCTTGAAATTTCCAAAATTCTATCAAGAAACGCAACATTTCCATAAAGATGAACTGGAATTATTGCCTTGGTATTTTTTGATATTTTTTTTTCAATATCTTTGGGATCAATGGTGTAATTGTCTGCAAGAATATCAACAAAAATAGGTTTGGCCCCTGTAGAAACAACTGCATTTGCTGTTGCAACAAAGGTAAAAGATGGTAATAGAACTTCATCTCCTTTTTTTATATCTAGAGCATAAAGTGATGCTTGTAACGCTGCAGTACCAGAATTAACTGCTACTGCATATTTTGATTTTACAAAAGATGAGGCTAATTTTTCAAATTCGCGTACATTTGTTCCACCTTCGTTTGATGCAGAAGTTAGTGATCCATCTTTTAGAACTGAAATAACAGCCGAAATCTCTTCTTTACCTACAATTGGAATGTTGATTGGAATTTTCAATAACATTTCTATGCCTGACTAGTCTATAAGTTTCATCGAATAGCTATGAATTTTTATATTTAAAAAATTGGCAAACCGCATAGTGAAACCAAATTATCTTGACCAATCAGATTCAGCTTACAAGGTTTTTTTGTATATTTTTTACATTTGTGGGTTCATTATGGTATCAACCCTTGTTTTTGGTGTGTATGTTACTATGATTGAATGGTTGGAGAATGGAAAATATGTCATGGGAGAAGCAATACACAATACCGTATTTCCATTTGAGAATTTTGCAAGAGTTTCAACCTGGATATTTTTTTCCACAATTATTGGATGGTATTGTGTTTCAAGAATAGGTTGGAAAAGGACTGCAGGAAGAAAAATCATAGGTTGGAGGATGGGACTTCTTCAGCTAATGTTGTTAGGATTTGCAATAATTACTTTGTACGAAGTTTTGTATAATTTTACTGTCCTCAATGCAACAATGACTGCTGGAGTAATTGAGGGTCAGGTTCC
>JAOTVS010000006.1 GCA_029863275.1 Candidatus Nitrosopumilus sp. | reverse complement strand
ACTAGTTGGTCACTAGTAATTTTGTAATGTTTGTTGAATGCCCGAAACTCTGATTCTGGACTTTTTGGTAAAAAGAAGTGTCCCGATTGGAGTCGGGAGATACTGTCTTCTTTTGATATCCGATTGATATAGTTATAAACAGTTTTTCTGCAGACTTCTAGAACTTTTCCAATCTCAGCAATAGTAAGCAGGTATGGCCGTGTTGCGTTTCCTGAAAGTAAGTTTCTGATCTCTTCTGATATCCTTTCTTGTGGTGCTTTCTTCCCGTACATCTTTATTCTGGGAGTTATCTGCAAAGCTCATACCTCTCAGGCCAAGACCTGAATTTTTTTGAAAATAATTTTTTTGTTTTTGCTAAAATACAAGAAAAGTCGGAATAGTACAATTACTATTACACAAATTTGGTTATTTTAAAAATAAGAAAAAATAATTGTGTCCTTACAAGAAATTTGTAAAGAGTACAAGACCAGTAATTACTGCACCTACCATAATGGCTGCAACAATTGCAAATAGTTTTTTTCCGCTCATTGGTTCTGTTTCTGCTTTCATATCATTGGTTTGGTTTTATGATATATAACATAGTGTTAAATTTTATTTCTAGTGCCAATACTTTTTCTTGCCTGCTCTATTATTATATAGATTGCAAACTATTCATAGTATCAAATTCTTTTGTATATTTTCAAAAATTATAAATAAAAAAATAGGAATTAAGGGTTTACTAATTTTAGTTTGTCCTCAATTCTATCATAGAATCCATTTTGTTTCATAGCTGGAACATTAAATGTTGCAGAAATTTCATCCCCAACATTAGCATTACAGTCAGAGACAACAACGGAAGTTCCAAAACTAGATTCACCAACACAGCCATATTCAGTTACGGCAATGACAATTACATCTTCAGTGATTTGAGTTGGAATAACATTCCAAGGAGTTATTGTAAAAATCAGTATTACTGAAGTTGCCACAGCCATAATTGCTATGAACTTTAGTGCAGGTGTTTTTTTGATTTTTGTTTGTTGCATTTCTTTTCACTCTAATTTACACTTTAGATCATATAACGATGAGATAATTTTTTGCCTAGTGCCAAATAATTCCAGGTGAAAAAACAGTATACCTATCAACTTACATATCGTTGGAACGATAAATATTTTAAAAATTAGAATACCATACTTTTTTACAATTGTAGCACTGTTTTTTCCATGTAGGTGTTTTTTCAGGATTTTGTTTGACCTCTAAATTCCCAAAATCCTTTGAACCACAGGTAGGGCACCCCTCGTCTTTTGCCAAATTATATTCCCTTCATGCGTTTAGAATAATCATAATTATGAATTTTTTTTGGGTTAATTTGTATTGCCACCTCTGTTTTTGAGTTTTTTTTCAAGAAATTAGAAAGATTAGATTCTTTTTTTCCAAGATATTTGTCTATTAGTGCTAAAAGAACACTCTCGCCCTTTTCATCCAGAATGACAGCAGTTCCGTCACCCCTTATTCCTTTGTAGGGAGGATAATCACCTGCTATCTCAAAACTACATGCGGGATTGTTTTTCAAATAGGTAATAATCCTTGCAGTTTTTTGAGTCGCACAATAAATTTTGTCATCTATATTGACATACCAAAGCGAAAGTACAGTAGGGATTCCGCTTGGTTTTATACAAGCAATCCTTATTGGGATTTTTGCAGTTAAAAAAGAATCATCAATTTTTTTTTCATTTAACTTCTGCGTTATTTATCACCTCATCCTGTTTAGCAATGATATGGTATAACAGTAATCACAAGACCAATTGTCATATTCCTTTTTACAATTTTTGCATCTAGTTAAGGTACTTAAACTCATGAAATTAATTTGTGTTTTTAGTATTTAACTAGTGTTAATAACAATTTCTAGTGGTAAAATAGCATTTCATTAATTCATTTTTCCAATTCCTTAACAGTTTAGGAGTAAAACATCATTTCTAATAATTTTTTAGCAGCAGTTTTGAGTATTATTACCAGTTTAAATATCAATTATAAATTATAGAATTAATGCCAGGAGTACACTATTGAATCGAATTGGACTAATCGAAGGGTATGATCCAGAAAAGGCAAAACAAACTTTGGAATTAGTTTTAAGACAAAGGAAGAATGAATTTAGAGAATTAGCAGATGCTCTAAGAATTCCCACTACCTCTGAAGAATGGGAAATAATCATTTTAAAGTTCTGTTTGGATTTTGAAGAATGTTTTGAGATCTGGACTGGAAAAGAAAAACCTGATCCTAATAAAACTCAAAAGTGCATGACTATTATGCGAGAAATTGCGCAAGGAGGTAAAACCGTAACTGAAATTGCCCATATACAAACTACTGCCAATACAGTCTATCATGAATTTCACAACATATACAAAAGAATATGATAATCACTTACTTTTTCGTATGTTGTTGAGATAAGACTTACAATCTTTTGTTTGTATTTTTATTTCTAATCAAATAAAAAAATCAGTTATAGAATTATCCAATAGTTTGTTTTGAAATAATCATAGTTGACCAATATGGATCTTTGAAACATTTTTCACATACTTGGAATTGGGAACCAGTATCATATTCAATCACATATTTTGGTTTTGCAGAGCAGCATTGATGCATGAATTGATCTTACCCCCATTGAATTTATTATCTTGTTGCATTATTTGCTAGTGCTAAGCATCTCATTGTTTTATGGTAAAAATAGAATTAGTATAGCTGATAATACAAAAAACATAATAGAAAATAATGGAAATTAATTGGATTTTATAAAATCAACAATAGATAGAATCTTACCCATTTCTGCAATTTGACCATAGCTTTTAGTTTTACCTTTAACCTTGGGATCATTGTCCATGCTTAGAAATAGAATATTTCCATCATCTAATGGGACTGTAATGCGTTTAATTTTCTCATAGGAGGAAATGCTATAGAGCCCAGATCCGACCAGGTTTTGGATTCTAAAATTCTCCTTCCAGGCATTTATTGCGCGGAGAAGAGTTTTTTTTGTGTCTTCAAAGGTAACAATATTCTTTACACCTTTTCGTTGGCTATGCCAAAGTATTTCACCTGCATCGTTTGCAACTGCTGCAAATCGTATGGTGTCATCAAAATCCATCAACATGTTAAGTAGTTTTTCGTACTTTTCCACACATTATTTTGTTTAATTCTGTTAATAAATATTCCAGATCGCTTCTGATTTAGGATATTAAAAATTAATTTATTGGGTAAATTCTAAACGCAGTAAATTCTTACTAAAATTTACATATTATTTATTAGAAAATTTTCAAAAATTATTTTTTTGATGGTAACGAAATTAAAGAATTTATTCAAACGTATTTGCAAAATCTACTATGGACATAATTTTTCCCATCTCTACTAATCGACCATAACTTTTTTTCTTGCTATTTTTTAGTGGTGCGTTATCAACAGCCACAAACAAGATATGAAAAGCATCAATAGGGATAGTGATTCGCTTAATTTTTTCAAAGGATGTAATGTGATACATTGCCCTTCCCAAATTTCCTCTATCCTCGAGTTTACACCTATCTATCCAATCTGCCCCCTCACGCTGAAGTGTCTTTTTGGTTTCAGATAATGGGATTTTTATCTTGGTATCAGTTCTTTTACTGTTCCACAGTATTTCTCCATCAGGATTGCTAATTATTGCAAGCCTTATGGTATTATCAAAATCCATCAACATATTCAACATTTTTTCATAGCGAGTCATTGCTAGCCTTATTGGTTAGGAGAATAAAAAGAATTTGCTAAAACCTTCAAAAAGTAATTGAAGGATCAACTTATATCTTATTTTGGTGCCATAATTTCATGAATAGTCCCTATAGTGGTTTTGTAGGACAGGTTTGGGACGAATTTCCTCAACTTGCAGAATGGCATAATTTAGATAATACCAAGCTTCCTATGTGGAATCTTGACAAATTTGTAGAAGCTGGGTATCATAACTTTCTTGCAGAAAGAAAGCCACTGTATAATCTTAGTAAATTAATTGAAAAATATGCTGTTCAGAATAGTGAACCCATCCTTGCAAGTTTTGAAGAAATTGCCAGATACAAATTTGTAGAAAGCAGATACCAAAAGATGATTGAAAAAATACCAAAAATTTGGGTAATTGCAGATTTCGGAAAAGCTGAATTAAAAACTTCATCAAAAATACAGTTGCATGATTGTAAAAATACAGATTTGGTAAATGTGTGGACAGTTATTACAAGAGGGCCATATGGTCCTTTTGGCTTAATTGCCGAGGAGATTGGAGAGGGTAATTTTAGAGGGTTTTTCACTTTAAACTCAAATGTATGCAGATATGCATTAAAAATAATGGGAAATTTACTAGGGACCAAATTTACTATTCAGTAAATTTCATCATCGATACTTCAGGGATGATTACATGATTATTTTCATAATAAATTTTAGACCACATTTTACCACTAGTAGTTATTTTTACTACTAGATTAAATACTATAAAGTAAAGAATGACGTATGGCTGAAGAACAAGAATGGGCAAATTTACTTGCTGAAATTTTTGACAAACTTACCGAAAAGCATGCCACAATCACTTATGATTTTGAGAATCTAGAGATGAAAGGTAAGGTCGAAAGGGCAGGTAAGACAGTACCCACAGGAACAGTTTCTCTAACTGGAAAACTGACAATTACTGCAAAATGAGATGAGATAAATGAAAACTCTTAATCTCCCCGCCAATTTTTTATCTTATCTTCAAAGTGGAAACCTCAAAATATCTTGTGATGACACACCATCAATAAATTTCACCGCTACTGATGAGTTAAAAATTATTGATGTAATAGACATTCCAATTAAAATTTCAAAAAAACCATGGTTAATTAAACAATTATCTGAAGCAAAAGATCTTGCAAAGAACCTAAAAAAACAAAATAAAACCCTTGAAGTTAGATTACAAGGAGAGACAGTACTAAAATTAGGAAAAAAGGCAAATCCTAAACTTGTAAAAATTATTACCTTAAGTAACGACATTGAAATTTCAGATTTAAAAAAATTAAAAAAATTAAGTGAGTTTATTTAATAATGAAAAACTTTCTAAAATCCTTAAACATTCTAGTCATTTTTTTTATCATAAGTTTTGCAGCAACTAGTCCTGCATATGCACACAAGCTAATCACACATGATGATACACATAGAAGTTTTGAAACTGCCCTGCAAATTCCAGATCATAAGATTTCCTGGGCGATTTATGAAAATCTAGCTGCCAATGAGGCAAAATTTTACTCTTTTGAAGCAAAACATGGCGAGTCCCTTTATGCTAGTATTGTAATTCCTAAAATGGAGGATCTAGAAACCTATTCCCCAACCCTAGTTTTAGTTGGAGATGGAATATTTCAAAATGACTCTATTCCTTTTGAGACTTCATTAGGAGTACAGAAAATTCCCTATAAAGGAGAATTTCCCTCAAGGGAGTTTTATGAGCCATTTGGTCAGGTGACCTATTGGGAAAGACAAGAAGTTAGAATGAACATACCTACGGATGGAGAATATTTTATCGTCGTTTTGGATGAAAAAAATCAAAGTGGTAAATACAGTTTAGCCATTGGAACAATAGAGGATTTTTCAGGTGGAGATATTTTTACAACTTTGCCCACCGCATGGATTGAAACTAAATTATTTGTAAATGACTATATTTCAATTGTAATCGTAGTGATAATTTTAATAACAATTCCTATAATTCCCATTCTTTTCATAGTTAGAAAAAAAGTAAAACAGAAAATCTCAAGTAATTAAATGCAAATTTTAATTAAAAAAAATAAAAAATTTAATTCTTTTTACTTCTAGCAGTTGTTCTCAAAACTGCCTTGCAACAAATACATCTTGAATCTGTGATTGATAAAAAGACTCCACAAAATGTACAGCGTTTCTGTCCTATTTGATACCTTATTTTATTTGGTGCGGGTTCAGCTTTGTGCATTTGACAAATATTCCTACATGTTCTACCCATTAAATTTCACCTCCTAATTCTTTTTTGATTTCTTTTGTTCTATCCCTGATTGTGACTGAAGTAATTCCAGATGCATTTGCAATTTTTGTCTGTGAAATTTTTTCATTATTTTTTTGAACAGCTATATAGACGGCTGCAGCAGCAATAGACATAGGATTTTTGCTTGCAGATACTCCATTTTTTTCAGCTAAAGAGATAATCTTAAAGGCAAGTCTTTCGGTTTTTTCAGATGCCATCACACCTTTAGAAATTCTTGTCACAAATTCTCTAGGGTTATATGAAACAGGATGGAGTTGAAGCTCATTTGCAAGGAATCGGTAGATTTTCTGTAAATTTTTTCTTTTAAGGTTTGCAGCATTTGCAACATCTTGCAAGGTCCTAGGAGTATTTGTTTCTCTACATGCAATGTATACTGTGGCTGAAATAATTCCCAAAGTTGATCTTCCTCCAAGTAGTTTTTTCAATGCAATTTTCCTGAACAAATATGCAGAATGCTCAACTACTGAATCAGGTAAACCTAGTTTGGTGCGAATTCCATCGAGGATAATGAAAGCTTTTTGAAATGATTGGGTAGTATTTGCATGACGACTATTGCGATCCCACATTCGTAGGCGATAAAACATTCTGCGGTTTTCATTGGAAAGTATTTTTCCAGTAGAATCTGTATTTTTTAACTCAATAATAGTTGATAGACCCATATCCGCCATCTTTAATGAAATTTTTCTTCCAACTCTAGCATTTTTGAGATAATTTTCTTTTGTAACTCCAGTATTTTCAGTTCCCATATACACAGATTTTTCAATTGAAACTGATCCACAGGTACTACAAGCAGTTTCTCCAGTAGTCATATCTGTAATAATTTTATAATTTCTACAGTCCTTTTGATGAACAAGTTCAGCTAGCATTTTGACCTCCCAAACAAGGCTCCACATTCTTCACAAGATACACCAAATTCATAGGAGTCTATTTTATTGTAGCCACAAATAACACAAATTCTAATTTCAGAATTTTTATAAACTAAATGTGATTCATTATTTTTTCTTTCTGTTATTTTTGTTTGCATGCTTAAAATTCGTTTTTAAATTATTTAAAAAAAGATCCAGTTTCAAACTAGTGGTAAGACAAATTACATTATTCCAAATACACTTGTTTTTTATAACCTACCAAAATTAGGGTTACACCCACTGCCAGAACCACCAAAGAAATCTTTTCTGCCGTAATTTCATTTGATGTAAAGAAATCTAAAACAAAATCTGAACCCCATACAATTAAATTTTGAATTGGAATAATTACTGCTGAAATTATAAAAATAACCCCAAATGCGGTTAGTATACTTGGTTTGTAGGGCTTTAAAATACTCAAGGCAATATCAACCTCATAATAATATCTTTATCAATTTTAAGTGATTTTTCTATATCAAGTAATTTATCTGAAAAGCAATTTTTTGACAAAAGGACATAATTGATATTGATTTTACAATTAGGAACAATCTGGTGATTCATAATTTAACTTCCAACTTTTAATATTTTAGTGATAGAAAAATATAAACTAGTGGTAATTCATACTCAGTAATTGCCAGAAAAATAATAATTTTGGCACTAGGTTATTTTTCTTTTTCAAATAAATACAAGAACATCAAAAGTAAGATAGTAATAATGCCCCACATAGTATTTGACAAGAAAATTGATTTGATGAATTTTTCAAAAAAATTTGTACCAATTTTTCAAAAAGAACCATTTTTGGTTAGAGTATCTACAATTTTTGTTGACAAGGATAATTTGACTGCTCTCTTGCCAGCAGTAGCTATTTCAAAAATTCATCAACAATATCTAATTGAAATCTCAACCCGGAAATCAAAGACCACTATTCGTTTGTATCCTAGCACTGATCCTGAAAAGACAGAAGAAGTAAAGATATCCATGGCCTTGGTGGGAAAACAAATTATGCAAAATTATAATGATTGTAAAATTATTAAAACTAACATCCCTCAAGCCAATGAAATTATCCTATAGCAATGAAGTCCTTTACGTTAAAAAAGTATTCATCGCTTTCGCAAAAAGAAATTTTTCACATTAGTACAGATATTAAAAATTTTCACAAAATATTGCCTAACTATTTCAAATCTTTAAAAATAATAGAGGAAAAAGATACCGAAAAATATGTTATTGAAAAATTAAAATTTTTACATTTACCAATAAAAGTAAAAACCAAACATGTAATTATAAAACCCAATATTCATGAGGTCTATATTCTAAATGGCCCAACAAAGGGAACTCAGTTTATTGAAACTTATCTTTCAACTAAAAATGGAAGTGTCGTTACTATTGAGGTTAAATTGGTATTTACTGGATTCATGAAAATATTTTGGTTTTTAGAAGATTATGTTGAGAAAAAAATGCGCAAGGTAATGAACGAATTTATTTCATCAGCTGAAAAATATTATTCTATTTCAAATTTCAATTAGAAGTTAGCACTATCAATAAATTTTGGCACGAGCATAAATAACATGTTAAAAAATTTTTAGTGTGAAGACAGTGTATGTTATTGGTGCCGGTGTTGGAGGATTGACAACAGGTGCATTGCTTGCAAACGAGGGTTTTGAAGTAAAAATAATTGAAAAATCATCCAAACTAGGAGGCAGAACAGCCTCAATGAAATTCAAAGATCACATTCTTGATAACGGTTTTCATATAATGCCATTTTACAAAAAATCTTCAATATTTACAATTCTAAAATCATTAAAAATAGAAACTTGGTTGAAACTTGCTAAAGTGGACGATATCGCATTTCATTCGGATTCGGGTTTTCACAAATACCCCAAAGGAATAGTAGACTTATTGCGCCTTTCTTTAATCCCTCTGAAAAGTAGATTTCAACTCTTAAAAATTCTACTCCCTATAGCATTTACATCAATTAAAAAAACTGAAGAATGGGACAATATGCCCCTAACTAAAATTACCAAAAATTTAGATGAAAAAACAAATGCCTTTTTTGAAGCAATTTGTATTTTAGCTTTTGCAGATACGGCAAACCATATTTCCCTAGGAGAATTTGCCAGAACCATGATCAGGGCAAATCCATTCAAAGGGGGAACAAGTGAATTTGCGTATCCTGATGAGGGAGGATATGATTCAGTTTCAAAAGTTTTGGCCAAATACATTACTAAAAATAATGGAAAAATTTTTTTCGATTCACCTGTAAAACGAATTAATGTTGAGAATTCCAAAGTTACAGGAATTATAACTACTGGTGGCGAATTTTTCCCTACAGATTGCGTAGTGGTATCCTACCCTGCATATCATGCAATCAATGAATTATTTGAACACGATGTTTTTGATAAAAATTTTGTAACCGAGGTAAACAGATTAAATAAAACTACTGCAGTTGTAGAAGTACATTTTGCACTAAACTCAAAAATCGATACTAGACAGGTTATTTTCCCAGTTGGCATTCACTATACAACCAAGGGAATATTCTTTATTTCCAATATTACCCCTACAGTTTCCCCTCCTGGTGAACACTTGATAATTGCAGGAACTCCTGTGGATCCTTTAGTGACTGATAATCCCAAAAAAATCAGGATTATCGTGGAAAAAATGAAAAAGGAAATAAATGAAATTTATCCTAAATTCCTATCATCTTTATTATGGGAAAGACCCATGGCGTGGAAACTAGTAGAATCTGTCGTAAAAGAGCCAGGTCTAGTGTGGAAATCAAAAATGCCTCACGAGGTTTCAGGTGTTAAAGGTCTGTTTTTCGTAGGTGATTCAACTATTAGTTATGGAATAGGCACAGATTCTGCAGCACATAGCTCTATTCTTTGTTTGCCTAAAATTATAGAGTATTTGAAAAAGTAAAAAATCAACCAGATCTTATGAGTTTAGGCAATTCATTTAGAGTTGACTCTCGTATGACCTTTGCATCAAATTTTGGAATTTTTGAGGAATACATTGCATACCCACCAACTAATATTGGAATGTCATATTGCTCTCTAATTTTTCGTACTAGTCTTTGGCCTGCAGAGAGGTTATCCTCAAGCGTAATTGATAATAACATCACATCCGGTTTGTTGTATTCAATAAAATTCAGTAAAGATTCCGTGGGAAGAGAAGTCCGCATGTTGAAAACTTTGAATCCCTTAACAGAGAGAAAAGTTTCAATCACATCACATCCTAAATGGTGTTCTTCGCCTTGGGGGACACAAATCAAAATCTTTTTTTTATTTGCATTTCCCGTTACCTTGTCCATGATAATTTTTACTAGTGTTTGTGCAACATTACTTGCAACATGTTCTGTTGCAATACTAATTTTACCATTGGCCCAATCATCTCCAATTTTGTACATTACTGGCCTGAGAATTTTTTCGAAAAAAACTGATGAATCAAAAATTTTTACATAGTGTTCGTAAATTTTTAAGGAATTTTCTATGTTCCCCTGTGTAAAATTTTTAAATAGTTGCTGCTTTGATTTTTCTGAGGCTTCTTCTCTTTTTTTAATATCTTCTGGATGGTATTTGGCCAATACGGATAAAATCTTGGAATCATTCCTGTATTCTGGAGGTATGTCATTTTTATCAACCTCATTTGCTTTACCAAGATATTTTATTATTTCTTGTTTAGAGGTTCTTTTTTTAGAATCCCAGATGCTCTTTACAAGATAAAGATACTGGTCCGATTTTACTTTTTTTGCCCGAAGGTATACCATGAAATATGATATTTAGCCACATATTTAACTAATGCTAACTTTTATTTCTAGTGTTAAATTAGTAGATTTTAGAGAAATTTTTATCTAAATTTAAACAAAATTGGCACCAGGATTTTTATTTATCACTAGTTTATATAATTAGGTAGCAAAAAATATTCATGTCTACATTACCACATGATACAAAGTCAAAGGTAAGAGTTGTCCAGGGGGACTGCCAATCAAAAAGGAGTAACCAAAATGGATAAGCTTATTTTAATTGTAGGTGCCATGTTAGTAGGATTGGGAATTGGTTTCTTGATTGCAGGTTCAATTGATTACACTTTGAGTAGCGCTTATACTGCTGGTGGGTATTTGTGGTTAGTGGTTGGTGCAGTGACCATAGGAATCGGCATCAAAGTAAGGCAATCAAATCAGCAAGAACTTGCTGCACTGAGGTAAGATGAATCAAATCTTGTCAGAAGATTCTAAGTTAAGGATTGCACCTTTTTCTATTTTAGTTACAGGATGTACGGGTTTTATAGGATCTAGATTGATTTCATCTCTTTGTAAAAAAGGGTACAAAGTAACTGCAATGAGTAGACGGAAGATTCAAAATTCAGAAAATATAAGATATGTTCAAGCTGATGTTTTTCAACCAGACCAATTAGAAAAAGCAATGGATGGGATAGAGATAGCATTTTATTTGCTACATTCTATGGAGGGAAGTAAAGAAGAATGGAAACAATTTTCAGCTCGTGAAAGAGTTCAGGCTGAAAATTTTTTAAATGCTGCAACTAAGGCAGGAGTTAAAAGAATTATCTATCTGGGCGGATTGGTTGATGATAGTTTAGAATTATCTCCACATATGCAAAGTAGAAAGGAAGTAGGTCAAATTCTTGCTTCAGGAGACATACCTGTAACTGAGTTACGTGCATCAATAATAATTGGTGCTGAGGGAGGATCTTATGCAATGCTTCGATACCTAGTTGAAAGATTAAGAATTATGGTTTGTCCTTCATGGGTCAAATCTTTGGCCCAACCCATCGCAGTAGATGACGTAATAGATTATCTTATTGGGTGTTTGGAGAAAAAAGAGACTGCGGGAAAAATCTTTGAAATAGGAGGTCCTGAACAAATGACCTATGAAGAGTTAATGAGATCATATTCTGCCTATCTAAACAAAAACTTGTTTGTAATCCAAATTCCCTTCTTGACCACAACCCTCTCCTCATATTGGGTGGATTTGATTACTCCAGTGAAAGCTTCTCTTGCACGCCCATTAATTGACAGTCTAGTTCATGATACAATTGTTTCAGATGATTCCTTGTCCAAAATTATCCCATTAAAGCTAAAAACAGTTAGAGAATCTATCGATATTGCAACAAAAGAAATGAAGGAAAATCCTCCAAAATTAGAGCTTAAGGAGGAGAGAACAGGATTTAAAATTAATCAAAAACTAATTCAGATAAGCTTAGTTGCATTAGCAATAACGGGAATTACTTATTATTGGCTAGATGACCGGCCAGAAGTTTTCGAACCGCTATGGTTGGTAGGTTCATTTTTCTGGTATAGTGCAATTGTTGCATCAATTATTTTTATTCGTAACAAAACTCGCTTAGGATATCTTATTGCAGGAGTATTATCATGGCTTACCCTAGGGTTTTGGTTGTTTGATAATTTTTATGTTATTTTCCAGACTTCTATAATTGCTTCCCAACCAAACGAGTTAATGACAATTAGAAACTTTGTTGGCATATTTTTTGCAGCACTTACAGTAATTTCATCTCACAACCTATTCCACAAAGTGATTGACTATCAATTTAGGGGTAAACCAGTATAGCAATTATTGAAGTTTGAAGATTTCCTTTGCTTTTTGAGATTCTACTTTATGATTTAATATTGGTTTAGTGTATTTCAAATCCTTTGGAAAACTTTTCCACAGGTTATGAATTATTTTTGGAGAAATTCCAGCTAACTCTGGAATCCATTTTTTTATATAAATACAATTGGCATCAAATTTTTCTTGTTGTAGCCACGGGTTAAAAATTCGAAAATATGGTACTGCATCACATCCAGTGGATGCAGTCCACTGCCAGTTTCCAGCATTTACTGCAGGATCATAATCAATCAATTTTTTTGAAAAAAATCTCTCGCCCCATTTCCAATGTATATGAAGATCTTTTGTTAAAAAGGAGGCCACAATCATTCTTACTCTATTATGAAGGAATCCAGTATTGTTTAGCTCTTTCATTCCCGCATCAACTATTGGGAATCCTGTTTTTCCATTACACCATGCATTAAATTTAATTTGAGATCTTGACCAAGGTATTTTCCTAAAGCGTGTTTTAAAAGATCTTCTGTTTGACTCAGGAAAATGGAAAAGGATGTAATTAAAAAATTCCCTCCAGTAAATTTCTCTCATTAGTGTGTGATCAAATCCCAATTGATCTTGTATAGCATGAAAAACCTCTCTTATAGAAATAGTTCCAAATTTGTTGTGCGCAGATAGTTTTGTTGTACTATCTGATCCAGGATAGTTCCTATCCTTGTCATAATTTTTAAATTTCTCTAAATTATAAAGTATTTTTAAACCATTTTTTCTTCCTCCTGGGATTAAATAATTTTCTATCTCAACTTTTTGGATAATTTTGTCTGAAACTGTATTCATTTTGTAATTGTTTTTAGAATTTTTTATAATTTTTCGAACTGGGGATTGTCTTGCCTTTTTAAAAAAATGAGAATATATAGTATAGGGCTTTCCATCATTTGTTTTTATCTCATTTGGGTTATGTAGTACAAAATCAAGATGAGAGTTAAAATCCACATTGTTTTTTTTGCAGATTTCTGAGATTTCTTTATCTCTTTTTTTTGAGTAGTTTGAAAAATCAGCATTTACAAATATGGCATCAACCTCTTCATTGAAGATAATTTTCTGGACAATTCCACTAGGTATTCCTTGAAAAACTTGAAGGGCGGTTTTATTTTTTCTTAGTTCTAAATCCAAATCAATTAAAGATTGATTCAAAAAATTCCATCGAAAAGAGGATTTAGAAAACTTTTTTGCAAGAGTAGTATCATAAATAAAACAAGGTATTACTTTTTCAGATTTTTGAAGGGCAAGGATTAATCCGGTGTTGTCCTCTAAACGTAAATCTCGTCTAAAAATGAAAAGTGATTTTTTATATTTATTCATCTTTGTTTCCTAATTTTTAATGTAATAAAATAATCTTTAATCAAGATAATGAAATAGCCTCTTTTTATCTGAACATGTTCTAGCCAAAAAGTCTTCAAATATTTTTTGCATTAATGGTAAAAAAGTCAGAGCCTTGATTTGAATAAAGCAAAAAATAAGTTTGAGAGGCTAGATATGTATTGTTAAACCTAAAGGTTATTGAATTTACATGTCCAAGAATTGTTTCTAAACTTATTTTTTCTTTTCTGTAATTTTCTAATAAATCAAGAAATAATGTTTTTTCATGGGATTCAAAATATTTGGAAAAATGACCAAAAATATGCAAAAGTACGTTTGAATGCTTTTTAATTGTGGGCGGATTTTTTAGTGTTTTTTTTAAATGAGACTCGTAAAATTCCAAAATTTCTAAAAATGCAATCGTTTTGTATTTTGCAACAGATTGTCCCATTTTTTTTAGTTCTTCTTGGTCATGTGACATTAGCATATACTTGTTCATTGCATGAAACTCTACCAGATTTTTTATCTTTTGAGATTTCTTTACATCTTTGAATCTCTCAATTACATAATTTGTCACATCTTTCTCAGTTAATGATTTCTTGTTTGTATTCAGATAGTCTTGCTTTTCATTCACTTTTGTAATTCCAATTTAATAGAATAAAAAGCAAAATGGAAAAAATTTTTCTTACCACTAGAAATTTTCCGAATTATTGCCATAATTTGGCACTAGATTATTTATTAGCACCAGAATATATAGTAGATATGAAAATTAACATTAATGAAAACCACAATAACTGCAATTACAGCAATTTTACTCATTGGTTCAGTTACTTCTTTTGCAAATGCTCAAGAGGTGCCTGCTTGGGTGAAAAATAATGCTGGATGGTGGGCAGATGGGACAATATCTGAATCAGACTTTGTACAAGGAATTCAATTTCTTATCAAAGATGGAATTATTGTAATTCCCCCAACAGTAGTATCAGCAGAGAAATCTCAGGGAGTTCCTGAATGGGTGAAAAATAATGCTGGATGGTGGGCAGATGGGACAATTTCTGATGGAGAATTTGTAAACGGGATTCAACATCTAATTAAAACAGGAGTTATTTCAGTACCAACAGCTGAACCAGTTGAAATGAGTCCTCCAACAGAAATTTCTTCTGATAATTCACAAGTATCATCTCTTGAGGATGAACTTGAAAAATGCTCTGAAATTGTAAAAGCATATGAAAGACTCAATTGTGAAAGAGCCGTCAAAGATGAAATTGAGGCCAATTGGATAAAATCAAACGGACAATCATTCCAAGTAGGACCATTGATTTACTATTGGACAGGTCTTGGAACTGAAGGCAATTCATTTGAAATTAGTCCCACTGGACAAGCAATTCTTGCTGTAAAAATTTTAGCAGTAAATGAGTCCTCTGAGGATGTTGCAATGATATGCACCGGTCCATCTATTTGTAACTATGATGTATGGAATGGTGATAAGGCATACAAGTATTCTGGAATGGACTTTACAAACGGACAAATTATTGTCAAATCCGGAACATCTGAAGTATTTAACATGCTGTTTGGACCAAACATTGGGTATGGTGGGACGAAATTTGAATATGACCCATCAAAGGAATATGTCTTTAGAATATCCGAACCCTTTGGAAGTGCATCTATTCCACTAAACATTGGATAGATCATCCTTTTCTTTTTTTAATTTAAATAGAATTTACTTCATTTTGGAATTAGCCCGTCTAGAAAACCTAAATCGGTGAATAATAACCTCAGAAAATCAACACTCAAAATATTTCATTCTATCATTAAAATTACTTGAATAAAGAAAATGACAAAATATCAAAAAATCTCGTTTTTTGGGAAATCAAGAAAATTAGTCATGAAATATCTTATCTTTAAACCACCCTTTTTTGATAGAAAGAAGTACAAAAAACAAAATAAGGAAAAAAATTCCACCATAATATGCATTTTTCACAAATATTGTTACACCAAATGCAGTTGCAAGCGCAATAGCAACACCAAATGGCCAATTATCTATTATTTTTTCAGATTTTCCGGATTTGCTTTCCATGCAAAGGCATGTGTTAGGCAAAATAAAAGGAAATTGCATTAACTGGGATAGTAGAGTGTATGAGTCACAATTTCTTCCTTTTTTTATCCACTTCTTTTTCAATTATTTTAAGACAATTATGACAAATTACAGATTTTTCAGATAGATTTCTGATAAGGTCATTATCTTGAAATTCTGAATCATATGTCGCCCCAATAATGATTTTATTTGTCCACACTTGATAATCTTCCTTCCTTTTTCCACAAACAAAACAATGCATGGTATTTTTGAATGCTTTATTGACTTAAGGATAGTGAAGATTAATTGGGAAAGTTAGAATTCAAATACCATATCCAATATTTTAGTGTAAAAATAGCCTTTTGGAATGACTATCAACACAGGTTTTAGAGCAAAAGCTTGATTGTTCTGGAATAAAATCTTCCTGGCAATTTCTACATTTTGGCATATAGTTTTCTAAAATAAAAAGATTATTAGAAATTAGTATGTAATAGAAATTTCATACAAGAGTAAAAAATTTTAATTTAGACGAAATCGTTTATTTATTCTTGAAAATAATGGGAGGGTTATTTTTATGAATGGAAAAAGATCCGAAAAATTTTGAGCAGAGTGCGCCAAATTTTTACATATAGTGTTATTTAAAAATAAAGAAGGATAAACCAGATACAATTGTCCTTGCAAAGACATAGTAAGTTTTAAAATAAATTTTTCGAAGATCAAAAAAATGATACATAATTTGAATATTGTTTGGGCTAACGTTAAAGATTCGGTGTATCAATCATGAAGGTGCTTTTAGTGGATGATAATCCAGACATTACAGAGCTCCTTTCAAAATTTCTAAAGGCCAAAGGCTATGAAATTATAGTAACCAATGATCCTCTGGATGGATTGGCTAAGATAAAAAATGACCAATATGATATTGTTTTTCTTGACATTCAGATGCCTGGGATAAGTGGTCTTGACATTATACAAGAATTGGAAATTGAGAATATCCTAAGAGAGCAAAACATAATCATATTTTCTGCCAATAATTTTACTGAAAGTGAAATAGATAATTTGCTGAAAAAAGATGGAATCATAGCCTGTTTGGAAAAACCCATCCAACTCAGTGAAATTCTAACTGTAATGGTTAGGTAATAGATTATTTTTCTAAAAATAACAAAAAAATAAAATTATCAAGTCATTTTTTGTATTTCAATAAAACTACAAGTTTTTTCTCGTATTGTTTTTAAAAAGAATTTACCTGATTTCGCAAACCAGATAATATTACAGCAATATCAGTTTTGCTCACAATTCCTGATAATTTGCCATTAATCAAAACACCACAACCATTTATGTTATTATCAATCATTTCTGTGCATGCAGTAACCAAGTCATCATTGTAATCAACTGAGGTAATGCAATTGCTCATTACATCTTTTGCACTAGTAGTGCCTCCAAACCCAGTTTCACTCAAAAATCCTTTTCTAGGAAAGATTACAGTTATCGCAGGGTCGGAATTATCCACAACGTCATTTTCTTGACCCATAGTTAAGGATATTCTAAATACATCACCAAATGTAATTACCCCAACTGCATTATCTTTTCTATCTTTGATGATTAGTCGCGATACTTTATCTTGAATCATTTTATCCAAAATTTTGTATAATTTTTCGTCCTGATACATTGATGAATATGAAACCGTCATCGCATCTCCGACTCTTTTGTGTCCAACATAATGTTGGATATAATATCGGGCAAGATCAGTTTTAGTCACTATCCCCGTAGTGTCAAAGGAAGAAACTCCAATAGATCCAATATTTTTTGAATACATTATGTGTGCTGCATCTTCTACGGGTGTAGACTCACTTACCTCAATTAGAGGGTGTGAAATCTCCAAAATGGAAATATCATCAAGATTTTTTTCAGTGTCATTGGAAAGAAGGAATAGTCCAATGTCTTTTTCTGTAATTATCCCAATTATTTTTCCTTCATCATTTGTTGTTAGCAGACGACTAATCTTGTGCTTCAGAAATTGGTTCATTGCATGAGAAACTGTGGAGGATTGTTCAATTACAATAGGCTTTTTCATGATATTCCTTACCGTACGCATATTGTAACTACGAGTGTTGACCTTAAAACTCAAGTGATGATTTCTGTTGATGGATTTTAATGATTAATTGAAATATAGGAGGAGGATATTTCTTTTTTATAACATATGGAAAAATTGGTAATAAGTTTTTTAAACTCGTTTGTAAAACAAGATAAGAAATGGAATTAAGATATTTTGGTATTGCCTCATTGTTGGCCTTTGTAGTAATTATTGGGCTTGAACCAGCTATTGCAACGGCTGAAAACAGCACCACGATAACTCCAATAAATAATGAGATTAGTATCAAAAAAACTATTGTTCCAATGAACATTCCTGAAGATAACACCTTTCCTTGGGGCTCAGTAAGAGGACAGGCCTCAGAGTTTGTCGAGAGACATCCTGTAATTATTCAAATATACAAAGGTGAAGATGCCATTCATTTTGCACAAGTAGATGTTAAAGGAGATGGCTCCTTTGAATATAAATTCCGCATTAGAAATGTGGATTCAAACACAGGGGAGGTGATCAACATATTCCAAGGGGATTATACAGTAAGCATATTCAGAGTAATACCAAATAACTCTGAGACTATCTAGTAAGGAGTACCTTTCTTTCTTTGTTCATATAACGCAGTGACTTACCATTCAAATTCATCAAAAAACCTTTCAAATCTTCGCTCATAATTTCTATCCGCTAGCTCCCCGTCGTCGGTAAAACCTTCTTGTATTTTGGATACAGGTATTTGTTATGGAATTGCAGGAGTCCCAATCTCTGCAAGAACTTGTCTGAGATGATTTCCTGCAAGTATTCCTCCAAAGGATCCAATAGTGTATGAAACAATACATGGGGGTTAAAAAAATATTCTTCTAAAAATAATCCAAAGTATTCTTCATTGCAGAAGAAATACTGTGATTACACTCTGGAGTTACCGTGATATACCCATCCGCTTCTTTTATTGTATTGTAAAGTTTTTTTAAATTTTCGGAAGGAGTATTCATTTTTTTGTACATTTTATCTAAAAGGTGGAGTTGTAATTTGAGAAGATCAACTAGAGATACACGATGATTTCATTTTTCTATTTCTTTTACAATCCAGTTTGCAACCTTGATTCCTTGTCGCTCAGATCTTACAGAGTCAAGAATAACTACAGTTTTTGCCATACTAAGTCATTGAAAAATGGAATAAATCTATTTACTAATTTTAAAAAATTTCAAAAGGAGTTACTGTTAATATAATGAGAGTCTACTGTTACAAGTAAGAAAATGAGTAAAAATTTTTGGCACGATATTGAAGCTGGAATTGATATTCCTGAAATTGTTAATGTAGTAGTAGAAATCCCAAAGGGATCTATGAACAAGTACGAATATGATAAAAAACACAACATGATGAAGCTAGACAGAGTATTATTCTCCCCATTTCATTATCCAGGCGACTATGGAATTATTCCGCAGACTTTATCCGAAGACGGTGACCCACTTGATGCACTTGTCCTAGTAACAAATGCTACATATCCTGGAATTCTAATTGAGGCAAGACCAATAGGGCTTTTGAGAATGAAAGACGATGGAGAGTCCGACGATAAAATTATTTGTGTTGCAACAAATGATCCAAGATATCTCCATACAACAGACATTGACAAAATTGAAGATCATACTCGTTCTGAAATAGCACATTTTTTTCAAGTGTACAAAGATTTGGAAGGGAAAAAGGTAGAAATTATTGGATGGGAATCCTCAAAACAAGCAAAACAAGTAATAATTGAATCCATTAAAAGATACAGAGATACCCTAAAGAAATACTAGAGTGTATTTCAAGTAATTCATAATCAGATATGGAACCATGTGAGCATTTTTCTCAAGAAAAGAAAATTATTTCAAAACCTCCAGAGTGTGAAGAATGTAAAAAAGAACAAATTCCAACAGTGGCAGTTCGAATGTGTCTAACTTGTGGTCATGTAGGTTGTTGCGATTCTTCTGTAGGCCAGCATGCTACAAAGCATTTCAAAGAAACAGGACACCCTATCATGCAAGCCATTCCTGATAAATCATGGAAATGGTGTTACATCCATGAACAGTATTTTTAGATTATGAGTTTATCTCAAACCAGTTGATTAACCAAGTCAGTTGAAGTGATAATTCCTACCACCTTTTCAGATTCAATTACTGCAAGCTTGCGTATTTTTTTCTCAGACATTAATTTTGCAGCTTTGAGAATTGATTCATCTGAGTTTATTGTCATTAAAGGAAATGAGGCAATTTTCTCAACAGGTGTATCCAAAGGAACTTCGCGAGCGGCAATCTTAATTGCAAAATCTCTATCAGTAATAATCCCTGAGGGAATGCCATCTTTTTTTACAAAGATTGAACCCATGCCTCCTTGTTGCATCAATTTTGAGACTTGGTATAGAGTTGTTGTGGGATCCACGGATACCAACGCTTTTGTCATGACATCTTTCACGAGAGTATCACAAAATATTTTTTCTAAATTTTGGTTTGTCATTTAACCCCAAACTCTACATACAGAGATATAATATTACCTTTTATCAATAATTAATAGTGATTTGTTCCCAAATATCAAAAATTTTTGAAATTAAAAATTAGGCAGGCAGAAATTTTTTTACAAATATGATGGTTTTATACAAAAACTAGGATTTACTTGTTAAATTTTGGTCATTACAAGTTTTGAATGAATCATCTGATTTCTGTTTTTACAAATCTCTGACTAGAGCATATTGATTTTTTAATAGTTAGAAATTACCGAGAACAGATGGCAGCGTATCAACTTGGCGAATGGGATTTATCAGAAATTGCTAAAAGTCCTAAAAGTCCTGAATTTCAAAAGCAAATTAAAGAAATTCAACTATTGTCTAAAAAATTTGAGAGAATAAAATCAAAACTTGATCCAAAAATGTCTTCAAAAAAGTTCTTGAGTATTTTGCAAGATGTCGAAAAAATTTCTGAGAAGATGAGTCTAATTGGCGGATATGCGTCATTATCTTATTCTGCTAATACACAGTCAGATGAAGCAACGTCATTATTGACAATGATTACAAAGTTAGGTTCAGAAATTTCTAATCAAGTGTTGTTCTTTGATTTATGGTGGAAAACACAATTAGATGATAAAAATGCAAATAGATTAATAAAAAATTCAGGAGAGCTTTCAGAATATCTAAAACACAAAAGGTTAGTTGCAAAATATTCATTATCTGAACCCGAGGAAAGAATAATCAACACCCTTGATGTTACAGGAGTTACTGCTCTTGTTAAATTGTATGACAAGATTACAAATGCTTTTGAGTATACAATGAAAATTGGAAATAAAACAAAAAAGCTTACCCGCGAAGAACTAACCAATTATGTTAGAAATACCAATCCAAAAATTAGAGAAGAGGCATACAAGACCCTTCTCACAAAATATTATGAAAATAAAGGAGTCGTAGGAGAAATTTATCAAAATATTGTTCTTAATTGGAAACAAGAAGGAGTGGATATTAGAAAATACAAAAGTCCAATATCAATGAGAAATGTTGGAAACAATGTAGACGATAAAACAATAGAATCATTATTGCAAGTTTGCAGAAAAAATGCACCTGTGTTTCAAAAATTCTTTATCCAAAAAGCTAAAATGCTAAACATGAAAAAACTTCGAAGATATGATCTTTATGCACCCTCATCTTCAAAAATTAAGGAGAAAAATTACTCGTATGAAAAATCAGTAAAACTCGTTTTTGATTCATTAGGAAAGTTTAGCCCAGAATTAGAAAACTATGCCAAAAAAATATTTGATCAAAAACACATAGACTCCTCCATCAGAGCAGGAAAACGAGATGGTGCTTTTTGCAGTACTCTTACTCCAAAACTTACCCCATATGTTTTAGTTAATTTTACAGGAAAATCACGAGATGTATTTACATTAGCACATGAGTTAGGTCATGCTGTTCATAGCCAGTCTGCACAGGATAGATCAATTCTCGTGCAAGATGCACCGTTACCTCTAGCTGAGACTGCATCCACTTTTTCAGAACTGTTATTGTATGACAATATTTCAAATGAAATCACTAATGATGAAAAGAAGGTAATGTTATCAGAAAAAATTGATGACCTCTATGCTACAATAATGAGACAGTCATTTTTTACAATTTTTGAACAAGATGCCCACACACAAATTGGTCAGGGCACAACTATTGATGAAATCTCAAAAGGATATTTGAAAAATTTAAAAGAACAGTTTGGAAATGCAGTTAATATTTCAGAAGATTTTGCAATTGAGTGGAGTTATATTCCACATTTCTATCACACTCCATTTTACTGCTATGCATATTCTTTTGGAAATTTGTTGGCACTTTCATTGTTTCAAAGATTCAAGAAAGAGGGAAAGGAATTTGTTCCATCATACCTTAGCATACTGGAAGCTGGTGGTTCACAAAAGCCAGAAATTTTGCTAAAGGAGCATGGATTAGATATCAGATCCCCAAAATTTTGGCAAGAAGGATTTGATTACATTAAAACTCAAGTAAAAGAATTAGAATCAATAAACTAAAATTTTAAAATTAATGGGGCTGGCAGCCCAACGCATGGGCTGCCAGCTTGTTCCCCGAACGGTTTGAATTCGATGTCAATGAAAAAAGCAAGTTCAATAGATTTAAACGTTTGAAAAGGGATTATTTCAAATCAACAGGTTTAGGTTTTAATTTTCGAACAGTGCCTGTTAAAATTCCAATGGTAAGGCCTAGCTGATAAAGAAAATACAAAAGGACCTCAAATGAACTTGGAGTAAGATCAGTAAATCGGCTCAATCCAGTCAAAAACAAGATAAACAGGCTAAAAAAGAAAACAAATCCTTTTGCAATTCCATGAAGATTAGTTAGCTTTAACAAAACCAGACTCATCAGAGTTACAGAAATTGCAAGTACAGCTAAAAAGCCTGTATTTATTCCAAATATTAAAAAAATTAAAGATGCAATTTCACCATTACTAGTAGCTAGAGAGATAGATGAAAGGTCGATTTTCTCCGGAGATGCAAAGCGAGGTACGCTTAAAATTGCATTTGCTAGAAATAATACAAACAAAGAGATTGAAATCTTTTTAACATTATTTTGAATTCTGGGAAATCTAAGTAAAAGGGCCCTCCCTAAAATTATTCCTTGTACTAACCCAATTCCAAAGGCAATCAATATTCCTATGACGGAAAAGATTGGATCTTGAAATACATCCTCAAGTGATTCTATTAATGCCATGCTAGTACAATGAATAAAAAAAATACAATATTAGTTAAAAGATAGTAAAAGATGGCAAAACTACCAAAAAATTTTTGTTCCAAATTTAAGCAAATTGTCCGAAGATAAACTAGGAGTAAATTTAATAAATATTCTACAGGAGAGGCACCCTATGCAAAAAATTATCCTTTTACTAGCATTAGTTGGAATTTTTGCATTTACAGCAAATTACGTATACGCTCAAGAGGTAGGCCTAGCAACTTTTCAAGAAACAGCTCAAGTAATCGTAGATAAAAGTAGATCACAAAATGTAACAGCCTCAATAACCCTCCAGAGTACAAGCATCCAAGAAATACAAATTCCACCAGATCTTGAAAAAAACATCAGAGAAAATGGAAGAGTAATTGCAATAGTAATAACAAATCAACAACAATGTATTCTCGGAGTCCTAGATGAATCATGTATTATGATTAATGTAAAACGAGATCCTTCAGATAAAGGAATTATAGAAATTCAAGAATCAACAAAAGCTGTAGCAGAACTGTTCATAGACGAAATAAATGAAGCCTTTGATACCAATGCTGAATTTCACTCAATTTTTGTTCATAGTGATGATGAAATCAATAAAAGTTTGGAAACTTCAGGAGTCGTTTCAGGAAGGGGAACAGTATCTGCAGTCTACACTATGCCCATGGAGGACACTAGTTCCATGTATGAAAAAATTTCAGCAATTTTAATTCCAAAGATAATAAGAGATTCTGGAGGATTTTATGATACTGCAAAGAATTTATCGCTAGAAGACAAGGCAAAGGTAACATTTTCTATCATACCATTTCAGAATAATTCTCTACTCCAGCTAAAATTATCGATTGACTATCCCCAAGCTGCATCAAACCTGACTGATTTAAGACCTCTAGAATTTTTGGGAACAGATGAACTAAAACGATCGGAGTATTTTTCATCGGGATTTTATCCACTGAATTCAATATTTCAAATTGTAATACTATCAGAAGAATCTGCTAGCATCTCAAATGTAAGAGGAAGTACAATACCCACACAAATTGTTGATGGAGAAAAAATTCCCATTGAAATTATCAAAAAAGGATGGGTTTTTGATCCGGAGGAAGGAGAAAGAATTCAAGGGAAATATATCTTTGGCCAAGATAAATCCATCTATGCTAGTGATTTAATTTTTTCATTGGAGAGGGATAAGACCAAATCAATTGACGAGTTCAAGTTTGATGAATCCATGATAATTTTAGCAATAATAATAATTGGCGGTATTGGAGCAGCCGTATTTTTTCTTAAGGGCTATAAAAAATAATTAAAGCAATAGTACTGCAGCTGCAAATACAGTGGTCCACTTGCCATCTTTATCACCCTTGGTACTTTGTGTAATGTTTTGTGTTTTGTAAATCTGACCAGATATTGTCCATTGCTGTCTTTTTTCATCCCAGCTTTTGTCAATTTCGAAGGGAATGCCAAGAGATGAGGCTAACATTTGAGCAGCAATATCTTCAGCGTAATCACCGGCCTGATTTTGGTTTTGTCCAAAAGATTCGTATTCAGAAAGATAACCATATCTATTAGGATCCTTGGGTCTGGCAATACCTACGGAGGCAGAGCACATTCTATGTGGCTCGTTTGTTTGATTTTTAGAATAAATAGTAAATAGAATCTGTCCAGGTTTTATTTGCTTCAGGCCCTCAGTTCTTGATACCAATTTTGCATGGGGTGGGAAAATACTTGATATTAAAACAAGATTAGTTCCGGCAATACCTGCATCTCTTAGAGCAAATTCAAAGCTAGTAAGTCGATCTTCATGAACCCCCTTTCCTTTGGTGAGAAATAATTTTTTGGCAACTAGATCAAGCAATTCTTTTTTGTGTTGTAAGTTATTATTTATACCTTAAATCAACTGCCTAGAACTTTAATAATACAGTATTTTCCATTAAATACTATTATCACATAACATATTATTATAAAAATAGATGACGTCTTTGAATCCGAGTAAACATTTAACTTGATTTCAAGTTTTTAGCAATCTATTTTTTTTTAGGTTTTCTTTTTCTCGGATCTTGTTTTCCTGGCTGTTGAGTGAGAAAAATCCATCCAAAAAAACCCCCTAAGCACAAATTGATTACACCCATAAAGGTAATTAGTAATGAAGAATTTGAGGACATGGTAGGTGCAATAGTCAATCCTATCACAATACCAAGAATACCAGTTCCAAAGAACATCATCATTAGTACCTTTAATCGCAAGGGATTGATGTATTTCATTTACAAATTTTTCAGCAAAAGGCAACATTATAAATTGACTGTCAGATAAAAACACAAAATTTTAAGATAATAAAATAAATAATGTCATAATTTGGGTTCAGGTAACATTTTAAACCTTCAAATTTTTTATTTTATTTTGTGCCAATGTAGCTCAGTCTGGCTAGAGCATTCGACTTGTAATCGAAAGGTCGTGGGTTCAGATCCCATCATTGGCTTCACTTCTTGTGTTTAAAACCCTCCACCTACCCACACTATATCATGAAAGTCAGGCATGTTCAAGAGAGTAAAAAAGAGATTAAACTCTCATTTCTTTTTATTTTTAAAATATTTTGAAACTAAAATTCTAGATAAAACATATCGAAACTTATTAGACTCTTCCAAGGAAAATTTTCATTTTAAAGAAGTTAATTTGTTAATTTCTATTAATTAGTTCAGATGTAAATTCCAAGAAAGACTTTTGCTCACTTAGGATATTTTTTCCAAAAATTTCTACCCTTCCTGAATTTGGCGGAAGTTGAATTTCAATACTTCTTTCAAAATCATCACTTACCTGGTTATATTCGACTGGTTTTCCATCTAAAAATACATCATAATTTCCTTGGTTGGTAGGAGTGGGTGAATCTAATAGTTGTTTAGGAATTAAAACTATCAAAGTATTTGGATGTGAACCAGACTTATCAGAATCAATTGTGTTTAGCTCTAGTGTTAGATTTTTTTCTTTATTATTTAATTCGATATGTGTCACCTTTCCATTCCTCATTTCCCAAAATATATCAAATTTTTCACTTTCCAATAAAATAGGATACTTGTTTCCGATAGCACGAGGTAGAACTATTTTTTGAAAAAACTTTTGAAATTCTGTATTCTCTGATAATCTTTCAGCATAAATTCCCATCATTATTACCTTACCTTTTCCATAATCGAGTTCATATGTAGCCACCCTTGGGGAATCTACAAAATTGGAATTCTTGTTATTACTCTCATCTAATTTTAATTCTATATCTTCAATTGATTCATCTGGATTTGTTTTTTCATAAAGGAATTCTGCTAAATAATCAATTAAGATTAGGGCCTTTGGGTTGGTAAGATGATTTTCTTCAAAATGGCGATAATCGAAGGGATTATTTCCAAAAATAACTTCAGAATCCAATTGATTAATTATAAAATTACTTCCCATCCAAGTTTGATTCTCATCAAAATATCGTTCACTCACACTCTTTTTGGCAACTTGTCCATCAAATTCCCAATCGTGACCTTTCACCAAAGTAACTGTACAATTTTCTTCATCAAGTTCAACTTCACCATAAAAAATATTTCCATCTAGAAATACAATTACACCCCCATTTTGAACAAATTTTTTGAGATTTTCATAGGATTCTTGAGTGACATATTCATCATGTAGGACAAATAACGATTCATACAAGTTATCTCCATTCTCATTAAAAATTAATCCGTTATGGACATAATTGTCGGTAATTATTGATACATCAGAACCAGGGTCGTATTCTTGAACTAGCTCCAAGAGTGGCTGGAAATACCCTACATCCGGTACAGAAGGTACCTTTCCAGTTAATAGATCTAAATCAGTGGTAATTTCTTCCGAAGAAGTTGCCCCAGAATATTTGGAATAGAAAAAGTAAAACGAATCTAAATTATATGCACCTGAAGTAAAAGTTGGATATAAAAAAGCATGTAATTTTTTACCACTAGTTTCTTTGTGGGAGTTTAGTGTTTTTTTCGTGAAAATATCATCTAAAATGACTTCAGCCCACATTTTTTTATTATACAAATTTGTAGATTCTACAAGAATTCTATATTGTTTTTCATCCGGTATTGTAAAGTTGATTGACCATTGCGACCAGTTTCCTGGACTTATTGGAGTTACTGGTTGGAAATCAAAAGAACCATCATGGGGTAATTTGTGTATTAAGGCCTCTATTTTTGCAATTCCCTTTTCATCAAACGAAGATCCCTTGACAATAATATCCCCAATCTGATTCAAGGGCTTACATATGGATGGATAATGTATGGATAATTTCGACGAATTCCTTGGTTCACCCCATTTCCCTGCATCATCTTTTGTTTGTCCCTCAATCAATGTGGAATTTTCAAGATTTTTTGAATCCTCGTAGCCATAACTTTCAAAAATTTCACTTTCTATCCAGGATCTGTTATTCAAATAGTCCGTGGCAGTAGCAATTATTTTAAAAGTAGTTCCTGCATCATAAGGAATATCCATTTTCAAAGATGGGAAATTTGAGATCTCATCTTCGGGATTAGCGAAATCAAATATTTCTCCAGTTGGAATTTTTTCCAAAAATAAATCAGAATTGTTTACCCCACTCTCATAATCTTCTACTGTTACGTCTACCGAAACTTCTTGATAGTCCTCATTGAATATAAAATCAATATTGTTGATAGTAATTTCAGGTCCTTTGTCATCGAAAAAACCTAACTCGTCACCGATAATTTTAACTGATGATGAAATGGGTCGAAGGGGAATTTCAAATCCAGAACTGGTGTCTGTAAGAATTGGGTTTGCATCTACTGGAATATGGTCTACAAATACCTGTAGTTTAGTTTGGCCAGTATCTTTAATGTGTAAAAGGGTTTGCGGTAAAACCAACTTTAAATTATCATTTACCTTATCACTTCTTTCTAAATTCAAGGTGATTGCGTTTAATTTCAGGTCTACAATAGTGTCAGAAATTTTCCCTGAATTCAAAATCCAATTTATTTTAAGATCATCATATTGTTCAAATTGGTCAATAAAATATTGCTCTCCTAGAAATTTTGGAAATATATAATTCTTAAAGAAATCTTGAAATTTCTTGTCTTCAATTAAAGATGATGAAGATATTCCCAACATCAATATTTTTCCTTGTCCAAAATCTAATTGATAAATCCCAACCTTTGCGATCGCTGTTTTTTCATCAGGTAACTTGTACGATGCAATTGCACCAAAATCGTGCCACATCTCTGCGTTTGAATTTGAAATAAAACTCAATTGTGAAAAATTATTCCCAAATGGATTATTTAAAAACTGAATTCTATTTTCATTCTCAATAGATAGACTATTACTTCCAATCCATTCCTGATTTTGGGTTTGATATCTCTCCCAACCACTTTTTTGTGCCAAATTTCCGTCAAATTCCCAATTTTTTCCTTTCTTGAACTGTATAGAATTCCTTGCCTCATCATAAACAATTTCTGCAACAAATATTCCCCCATCTAGGAAAATAATTTTTCCACCCATTTCAACAAATCTCTTTAAATTATCATATTCATCTTGAGATACAAATTCTTGACTAAACAAAATTAGAACGTCAAAAAGACGATCTTGGTTAGTATTAAAAATTAAATTTTTATGGATATCTTCATCACGTAAAAAAGAAATTTCAGAATTTGGAGATATTTGCTCTAAATAGCTTTGAAAAGACAAAACCTGAGGACTGTTTTTTTTAATTATTGGTGATTGTAACATATGAAGATCTGATGTAACAAAAGTTTGAGGCTGGTCTATATTTTTAAAAAGAAACGATTCAATGCCTCCTTTTTGATTCGCCGTACGAGTAAAAGAATTGTCTATTAGGCCTATTCGTAACGCACCAAGTTCAGATATTTCTGAACTTCCCACCTGCAAAATTTTTTCAGAATCAACAAAAATACTGTCTGAGACCAAATTACCAGGTCCTGTTAGTGGACTAAAGAATACTCCAGGGGAATCCTTTTTATCAAATGAATTTTGAAAGATATTATTACGAATACTATGGGTGTCAATAAAAATAGGTAAACCCTCAATTTTTGAAAATTTATTTCCAAAAATCCTGTTTTCTTGAGAAGTATATATTTCGGGATTGAGAACTTTTACCTGTATTCCATCTACTACATCGTGTATCATATTATTATTGATATGATTATTACTCGAATCTGCAATGGATATCCCGATTGTTTGATTAAAAATAAAATTATCTTTTATTATTGAATTATTTGCATTTTGGTAAAGCATTATTCCAGCCTCCTTGGAATTAAAAACTCTGTTTTCTTCAATTAGGATATTTTCACAGTCACCCGAGCAAACGATTCCAATTCCTTCCCTAATGTAAGATATAGTATTATTTCTAATTGTTAAATCATGAGACCCAAAGCTATGGTTTAATCCAAACATTTCAATGTCATGAATAAAATTATTTTCAATTGTTACAAACCCTACATTTGCCGTAGTAATTCCTTGCCACGAGTCGTGTACATGATTATTACTAAATATACTTCCATCTCCTGCAAAGTAAGAAATTCCTTGCTTGGAGTATTCATCAAATCCAAGAAAGGCAAGTTCAGAATTTGTAATGTTCATGCCTCCGACTATACCCTCATACCCATGAGTTATGTAGGATCTAGGTTGGATTCCATTAGTTGTTGGATATTCTCTCATTTTGAAATCCCAAGATACAATTTTTACTGAATCTATTACTAAATTTCCATATGATGTTATTCCATATAGGGTTTCAATTTTTAGAGTTTTTGTATCTGACGAATCGATTATCAAGTTACCTTTTTCTTTTACCAAAATATCTGCTCGAAGTTGCCAATTTCCTACAGTCTCTTGTGTTAATACACTTCGTGCGCTAAGAATGTTGTCAATGTCTGACAAATGAACATTACCACAATGAATGGTAATTAATTTTTGGTGACGGTTTAAATCAATACAATAAGGTTCTACCACCTCTCCAAACGACTTATTCATTTCAGGTATCGATATCATTGTGATAGATATTAGAAAGATGTAAAAGAATAAATTTTTGAAAATTCTTTGATTTAAATTCATTTTAATTCTCTATGATTAAATTTAAATCCTTTTGGCCAATGTAACCATGCATAGTTTTGTTTGTTTTCCATGTTGTTACAAAAAATGATTTTATTGACACTACCAACCAATAGTTTGAAAATAACATATAAACAGGAATCCACATTGAGAACCGTAATCCTGTCGGACCATATTGTTTTGTTAAGGTTATACACTGTAATGAAATAACTAAAACCATCAAAATTGCCCAGGGTAAAACTGGGATATATGTAAAAGTAAATGGATAGTATTGAAAAACTAAATTATGAATAGCAGAAATTGTAAATATTATGAATAATCCAAGACCTGCAAAAATTGAGACGGGCATTAGCCAATGAATAACACCCAAAATATCTTTTGAATTTGTAATGTTATGTGTTAACAAATTTACAAATCCTTTAAACCAACGAGAACGCTGATTTATCATTACCCGGACAGACGGAGGTTTTTCATCATAGCAAATGGATAATGGAGCAAAAAGAATTTTAAAATTATTTTTTATCAGTCTAAAACTTAATTCATAATCATCAACTAAATGATTCTCAAAAAAACCTACTTTAATTAGAACATCCCTTTTGATAATAAGTCCAGTTCCTCCAAGAGGACATTTTTTTCCAAAAAAGGTTCTAATTGTCATAAAAGGAACAGACCAAAGATCCGATTCGAGGGAGAGTAGTTTTGTAATAATATTGTAATTTCTATTACTTGAAAAATACCTACCTTGGATGGCCGCTACATTGGGTTGGTTTTCAAATAAAGGTAAACTTTTTTCAATAAAACTATTTTCTAAAATTGCATCTCCATCAATAATTAGGATATATTTCCCTCTAGCATGTTTAACACCATGGTTCAAAGCCAATCCTTTTCCTGCATCAGGTGTGGTAAGAACCAGACTTTTTACACGTGGGTCAGACAATGGAAAATTATTCGCAGTGTTATCTGAACAATTGTGGGACACTACAAGAATTTCTATATTTGAATATGTTTGTCTAAGACTATTCAAAACAGTTCTTTTAATAATATTTTCTTCATTGTGAACAGGAATAATTATACTGCATACGTCATTTTGTAAACTATCAACTTCATTGGATGTTTTTTTCTTTAATTTTGATTTAGCGATTGCTTTTTCTTGGTTTGATACTATCTTGTCAAACGTAAACAGGTATGTAATAAAAATAAAAATTTGGAATGAATAATAAAATAAAATTATTCCAAGAAAAACAATAGAAATTGCAGTTATATCATAATCTTCATCTACTAAAATCTCCATTGAACCAACCGTGGCACTCAAAGTAAAATATAGAATAACGGCCCAAATGATTAGTATGCCCAAAAAAAATAAGCTCCATTTTTGTTCAATCACTCTAAAATCCTCCTTTGATAAGATTGGAGTAAGTATTGAAATTGGAAAATATTTTATAGGAATCCCTAAAGATTATACCTTCACCTCTATCGCCCAAGATGAATTTTTAACAATTTTATATAATAGGGTATCTTTATGTATTTTTTTTTTTGTTACAATTTTAAATATAAATTTTAGTTTTGAATATGTAAAAATTCAAAAAAATAAATAGATTTATTTTAGGTTTAATAACTCTGGTTTTAAAAAAATACTGGATAATATTTGTCATCAGCTGATTCACGAAATAACTTTGTTACGCCACTGTTGTCAATTTTTATATTTATTTTATTGTTTCAGTTAATTCCGTCGTTAGTTTATGGTAATCACGAAATAAATAACGATGCTGTGAATTATAAGAATCAATTTTTTGTGTGCTCGGACTCATTTTATGGTTTTACATGCGACCCTACTAGGGATGAATTGGAGATGGTTAAAGTTTCATTTGATTATGATCTTGTTGAAAAACTATCAAACTCGAAGATAAAATTTGTTGATGGGAAAGTAGGACAGGGTTTAAATTTTTTAGCCAATAAACTGGAATCTGTTGAAATTGAGAATAAATATTCAATAAATCCATCCCAATTTTCCATTTCTTTTTGGATAAAAAATCAAAACAATATTGAGGGTTTATCACATATTATTTCTCATCTTTCTAAATCTTTGAATTCGGGATGGTTTGTTAGTTCCACCACTGAAAGTGATGGAAAACAATTCCTAAATTTTGGGGTAACTAATAGAGAAGGAGAAATAATAATTCCGCCTAAAGTTGAGTTAAACTCACATTCCTTTTCTCATGTTGTGGGAACGTTTGATGGACGAACTGTAGAGGTTTATCTTGATGGAAAAATTGCAAGTACCATTGTTTATCCTGGAAATTATGATTCTAATCCAGGAAATTCTTTAAGAATTGGGTCATCTTCTATAAACCCAGACCAATTAACTTGGTCTGGAACTTTAGATGAGGTTCTTTTTTTCAACTATGCATTATCAGATGGTGAGGTGGAAAAAATTTTTAACAATCAAAGTGTGATCACAAAACCCAAAGACCAACAAATGGTTAAAGAAATTTTAGGAGAATGGAGGTTTGAAAACAATCTAAAAGACTCCTCAGGAAAAGGTAATGATGGTACAATGGTTACCATGCTTGGAAGTTTAGCTTTTGCCCCTGATGGGCGATTATTTATTTTGGAAAAAAATACAGGATTTGTCAAAATTCAAAAAAATGGACTTATTTTAGAAAAACCCTTTACAAGAATTTCTGATGTGCATCATGATTGGGAACAAGGTTTGTTAGGAATTACATTCGATGATGATTTTAAAAATAATAAATTTGTTTATCTATATTATACAAGAGCAGACAACGATAATGGAGAAATTTTCAATAGAGTAGTTCGATTTACGGATAAAAATAACGTTGGGGAAGATATGAAAATTATTTTTGACAATATTCCAGCTACGAACGGATTTCATCCTGGAGGTGCAATAACCATAGGACCTCATGACGGAAAGTTATATGTAGCAGTGGGAGATGGAGAAGAATCACTTTTTGCACAGGATCCAAATATCTATCTTGGGAAAATTTTAAGAATAAATAAAGACGGAAGTATTCCTCAAGACAACCCTTTCAATAATTCTCCTATTTTTACATTAGGTCACGAAAATTTAAAAGGTATCGCATTTGATTCAAAAGGATTAGGTTTTGTTACAGAAAATGGGGATATTTCTCTTGATGAAATAAATAAAATTAAAAAAGGTGGAAATTATGGTTTCCCAAATTATCAAAAATCAAATATTTCTGGTCAATTTTCAGATACATTTGATTCTATCCAGCCATTAAGATCTTACAAAAATTCTATCGAACCAACTCAAATGATTTACTACGATGGCAAAAAGTTTCCCCAATTAGAGGGAAAGTTTCTGTTTGCATCATACCATAATGGCATTTACATCTTGACTTTGGATGAAAAAACCGGAAAAATTGTAAAAGAGGAATTGCTCGATATTAGAGAAGATCCATTTAGTAGAGTAATTGGGATTACACAAAGTCTAGATGGTGAAATTTTTTTTGGTGGGTACAGTATAAAGAAAATTAAATCAATTGATTTTAATAATTCAACAAGAGTGGGTTTTCCAATATCCCTTCAAATGGATCCTAAAATGTCCGCAAGTAACCTAAAACTGGAAACAAAGAAAAAAGAAATAATAATTGAATTTGAAAGATTGGAAAACATAAATCATTCTGAAGAGGGATTTATTAAATTGAAAATACCAAAAATACTACTTGATGGAATTTCTCTGGTACTAAATGAGAAAAATAAACCGATGAATTTTAGTTTACGGTTTGATAAGAATGATACAATTGATGAATTCAATAATATTATTGTGAATTTTGATGAGTCTAACATCCCCAAAAAACTAATCATTAAAGGGACCTATATGAACCTCGGATTGGAATTTTCAAAAAATTCAACAAAGGAACCATTAACTCAATCACCCTTGTCCCTTCAAAATTTGGAAATGATTTCTGATCAAATTGGAGAAAAGCACCAGATAATTGGGAACAAAACAGAACCAAAAATAACTCTTCTAACTCAAGAATCAAAAGAAGGTAAAAATTTAATTTTGGTTGAAATATTAAATGATTCACCCCTAAAATCTAAACAATTGAAATTTGCACATCAAGGTCAGATAAAAATAATCAATCTTGTCAAACAAGAGGGTAATGTCTATAAAGGACTTGTCCACCTTACTCCTCCAAAAAATATGATAGAAGTCTCGGTAGTAGATTTTAATGACAATGAAACAATTCTAGAAAGTGAAATAAAAATAATTGAATCAAAAAATATTTTGGAGATATTTTTATCTTGGTTTCAATTATTCTCTTGAAATTGTTTACAATTACATAATCTAGCTTTTACAGGCTCATAATGAAAACAGGATCCTGACAGAGAATTATGTTGTAAGCAAAAATGACCACAATTACATGTTAATTCTAGACAAGAGGTACAAATTGCCTTGAAAGTTTCCTTCGAATTTATTTCTTTAATAATTCCCATAAAGTTTTTACAATACTTACAACAAATATTTTGGTTGGGGAAAATAATACAAGCTATTCCTAAAGAAAAAAATTTTTCTTTGAAATGAAATTTTTGAATTATTTTCAATTGTTTTTTGTTTTCATCATTTTACAAATAACGAAATGTAAACAAAAATTAGCAATTTGGTTTAAAATTTGTAATTTTCCACAATTCAGAAAAATTAAAGAAAAGACCTAAATACGTTTTACATACTTGTTGGGAAATGAAAGATATTGCTATCGTTATTGGGACAAGGCCTGAAATAATAAAAATGGCACCAATTATCCAATTAGCTAAAAAGAAAAATACAACAGTAATTTTTTCAGGTCAGCACTATGATTATGATCTAGGTATAAAATTCTTTGACGAATTACATTTACCAAGACCCGATGTTAAAATTAAACTATCAAAGAATCCACCTGCCCATCAAATGGGCGAAATTATTCAAAAATTATCAAAAATTCTTATCAAGTCTAAACCTGAAATTGTTCTGGTCCATGGTGATACTAACACTACCTTAGCCTCAACTATCGCTAGCATTAAATCTGAAATACCGGTAGGGCATGTAGAATCTGGTATTAGAAGTTTTGATTGGCGGATGCCTGAAGAACATAACCGTTTAGCAACAGATCACTTAGCTGAATTGTTATTTACACCCACCGATTTGACAAAAAAAAATTTAGTCAAAGATAATGTCCATGGAAAGATCTTTGTAACTGGAAATACTTCCATCGATTCTATTAGAATATTTGAAAAACTTGCAGAAAACCGATTAAATTTAGATAATTATCCAGAAAATTTTGTTCTTGCGACATTTCATAGAATGGAAAATGTAGATAACAAAACAATTTTAACAAATATTGTAAAAGCCTTAATCGAATCAAAATTAGATATTATTTTTCCGATTCATCCTAGAACTAGGAAAAGACTCAAAGAATTTGGATTAGAAAATAGACTTCTTAAAAATCCAAAAATAAAAACATTTGGCCCCTTGGGGTATTTGGATCTAATTTTTTTAATGAAAAAGTGTTCATTTATCATTACTGATTCAGGTGGAATTCAAGAAGAAGCCACGGCTCCTAAAATCAGAAAAAAAGTAATCGTTGTACGTAAAACTACAGATCGTCCAGAATCTATTTCCATGAGATTTGCAGATATGGTGGGTTTTGATTCCAAATCCATCGTAAGAGCCCTACAAAAAATTTCAAGGAATCCAAATCTGCCAAAAGGTAATTCCCCATTTGGCAATGGGTATACATCTCAAAAAATTTTAAAAATAATTAATAATCATTAATACATTTTTCCAAAAAATATTTTCTGGTTTTAGAATTAAATGATTTAGAAATTTAATTTAGTCGAAAAACCTTATCGCTAAAAAAACAAAATTGAAAGCCAATTCTCGAAAGTTCTTACCATGGACGATATTTTAGAAGTTTTAGATATTTTTTCAAATTTTCTAAAATCTAAAAAATTCGGAAAAAAACCAAATAATGTAGGTAGAGGTGGATTGGTCCATAAAATGAAGAAAAATTTGATGAATTTTTTGAAAATTGTGAAACCATAAAGAAAATTATTTGAAAGAATTTAGAAATTTCTTTAAATATAATTTCAAATCTGGTTGGTTTCAACAGTTGTTACAATAAAAACTCGACATATCTAATTAATAGAAATTAATTTTAAAATTGAGCTCAAAATTCCTAAATATTGATAAAAATGAAAATTTATTCCAAAATGCTGATAATAGTGGTTATAGCAGTATTTCTAGCGCTTTTCATTTTTACATATTTTCAACTTCAAGAATCATTTGATTAGAAAAATATTGAAAGTGAAATTGTAATATCTAATAGTATTAGAAATATGACAAACCCCACATCTCTATTAGGAATTGGGGAAAATGAAAGATTTGACCCCGGTACATCAATTCATCATCATTCTCATGATCCTGCCAAAATGTTTGATGATTTTTCGAATTGGCCTGAATGGAACAAAAATTCAGAAGGATCACTATCTCCTAATGAAAAGTGGGTAATTGCCTACATCGGAGGAGGCATCATAGATGTGGTATCAGACAATCCCGAAATTAATAATAATGTTGTTGTATTGGAACCAGAATTTGTGACAGTTTGCATCGATTAACTGTAGGTGTATTGAACTAAAACTTTAATATCCCAATTGAGTTTTGAAATTATTTTGGAACTAAAATTATTACCAAAAACCATTCAATTAGTATCACATGCCAATCTGAATTGTGGAATTTATTTTTAATTTTATTTTAGGACCTAATCAACAAGTTTTATTCTCCTTGATGGATTTTGAGATTATTTTGATTCCCAATCACGGTTTTGACAATTAATACAAAATAGATTTAAACAAGGTTGTTCTTTTTTACAAAACCTACAAACTTCTATCATAACACTCCCCATGAACTTTTTTTATAATTCTAAATTATAACGACTTGTTTGTACAACAAAGCACAAACCATAATATTTTCCATCAAAAAAGTTTTCTAAATAATTTATTATTAAATTTCATATTGTAAATAAAATTAGCGAGGCATTATTTTTTCCAATTATTTTCAAAAAATTTTTAAAATCTAAAGTATTTATTGATAAATAATGAATTAAATTTATCATTAATTGATTTGATATATAAGATGTTATACCGGTACAAGAATTGTTGTAACTGTTAGAAGTAATCATTACACACATGAATTTAACAATAAATTTATTTAATGAATTTTGGTGACTAGGAGAATTTTTTGTGCTAGAATTTCTAGCCAGTTTGCAGAACAACCAAGGTTATGTTTGGATATACAGTTATTTTTTCACAGATATCTAATTTACGGAATAAATTTTTTCCTAGGAGAAAAAAATTTTACCTCTAATAACTCAATGGGGCTTTACCAAGAAGATTGGGAACAAAATAATTTTTAGGATTTACCGAAATGAGAAAATTAAAGAACACTCCCATTATTCCGTCAAGTAAAAGACAGCAATTTGAAACCAAGTTACTTTTGGGATTCTTTTTTGTGATGGCATCTTTATGGTTTATCATGGTGTATTATACAGTCACCCCTTGGGTTTTTGGTGTTGAACTTGATATGACATCTGATTTGGATTTATCTTATCTCACATGGTTTTCTGTGATGTTGGGAATGACAAGTACGTTTCTTTGGTTTTCAATTCAAACTATCTATCTCTTTGTCGGAAAAAGAATCGAACGGCAGCAAGAAAAACTTGTTAAAAAAAAGAAATATTCAACATTTCCTTTGGTGAGTATTCTCATTCCTGCAAAGAATGAGCAAAATGTCATTCAAAAAACAATACTGGGATGTTTAGCACAATCGTACAAAAACTTTGAAGTGATTGTTCTGTGCCACAATTGTACAGATCAAACTTTTCAAAAATCTCAATCAACTGATAAAAGAGTAAGACCCATAGACTTGAAAACAAAAGAATCAGGCAAGGGAATTGCCCTAAATCATGGTGTGGAAATATCAAAAGGTGAATACATCATGATTTTGGATGCTGATGGCATTTTAAATAGGGATTTTCTAAAAAATGCTCTTCCTTTGTTTGACGAAGGGTATGCGGCAGTTCAAGGAAAAATTTGTTCTAGTAATCCTGATTACAACATTCAAACCAAAATGCTTTCTTTAGAAGGTGACATGTTTTCAACGCCATTTATGGCAGTAAGGCATATTCTAGATAAAAGGACCCCTCTTGGGGGTACAGGTTCCATCATAAAGAAGAATCCATTAAAACAAATAGGAGGTTTTTCAAACGCCCTGATTGAAGATTTTGAACTTTCCTTTAGATTTTACAGAAACCATTTCAGAATAGGTTTTGCTTCACTATCCGAAGTATATGACGAAAAGCCAGGTGATTTAGCGCTTATGTTTAGACAAAGATCTAGATGGGTAAAAGGTCACTTTGATCTTCTTCGCCAAAAAATTCCTGAAAAAACAGACATTATGGGCATTATCTATTGGTTATCTCCAATTTTTATGATTAGCGGATTTTTTTCAATTCTGGTCACTTCAATTGCCATAATGCATTATGTTCTTTTTGCAGAATTTCCGTACAAATTCACTTTTGTTCCAATCCAGTTATGGTTTATAGTAACAACGACTAGTTATTCATTACAATTCGTTATAATTCTAAGACAGATGGGCATAAGAAAAATAAAACACGCATCTCACATATTTTTATTATCTGGATTTGCTCATTATTGGTTTGTTTGCTTGATAAAATCATTTTTTGTAAAATCATGGGACTCGACAAAAACAACCCACGGATTTAGTAAAGAACTGATTGAACAAGTTGCCACTGGTGAAAAGATCAAAAGAAAACTTTCCAATGAACCCATCAAGCAAAAGATCCGAACCAATCGCAAACATTTTTCGGAGGAAAATTAATTTGACTAAAATAAAATCAATTCCTTCGTGCGACATTATGATGATTGCAGGAACTAGACCTGAAGTGATTAAGCTTTCTGAATTGGAAAAAAAAATAAATTTTTGTGAAAGTGTATATGTATACACAGGACAGCATTTTTCAAAAAATATGAAGGATATTTTTTTTGACGGATTAGGTTCAAAAGCTGATATCGATTTGGCTTGCAACACTTCAGATGTAGAAGTAATTAGAAAAAAATTGGTTAAATTAATTTTAAAACTTAAACCTTTGATTATTTTGGTTTATGGAGATACCAACTCTACTCTTGCAGGAGCTCTTGCTGGAAGAGATACTAAAACAAAGGTTGTTCACATAGAAGCGGGTCTAAGAAGTTTTGATTTGAGAATGCCAGAAGAACAAAACAGGATAAAGGTAGATCACATTTCAGACTATCTGCTATGTCCTACTTCGCTTTCGAGGGAATTCCTCCGTTTTGAAGGAATAAAGAAACATGTTTACGTTACTGGTAATTTAATAGTAGATGTTAGTAAAAAATTTTCGAAAATTAATTTACATGAAGACCATAATTTAGATAAAGAGTCCATTTTGCTTACTTTGCATAGAGCTGAAAATGTGGATGATAAGAAATCATTGAAGATCCTTGTGGAGAAATTAAGTGAACTTTCAATGTATAAAATAATATTTCCAATTCATCCAAGAACAAGGAAAAATCTTAAAACTAATAACATAAAGATTCCAAAAAATGTAACTATCATAGATCCCTTAGGATATATCGAATTTTTATCATTGTTAAAACAAGTAAAGTTAGTTTTAACAGATAGTGGAGGTATTCAAGAAGAGGCCATCATTTTAAACAAACCTTGCGTTACTCTCAGATACACGACTGAAAGGTGGGAAACAGTTCTAATCGGAGGAAATAGACTCTATCCCCTTTTGCAAAATACTCAAAGTCTTGTAAGTGTTGTCGAGGAGATGATTGGAGGTAAAATTAAAAATCAACCATATGGAGAGTTTGTAACAAGAAAAACGGTAAATGTTATTAAAAAAATTTTTTTAGACTGTAAAAAAACCAAATTGAATAATATAATAAGACTTGAAGTTATTAATCAGAGATAAACTATGAAAATTATTTCAAAAATATCGATTGGCATAATTCTAATATTAGTTGGAATATTTTTCATAAACGCAACCTTTCAGTTATTAATAGCATCTAATGAAAAAGAAAACGAGTCTGAATCCCTAATACTCAAAGAGGAAAATGCCACATCAAATGAACCAATTCTACTAGGAATTGGGGAAAATGAAAGATTTGACCCCGATACATCAATTTATCATCATTCTCATGATCCTGCCAAAATGTTTGATGATTTTTCGAATTGGCCTGAATGGAACGAAAATTCAGAAGGATCACTATCTCCTAATGAAAAGTGGGTAATTGCCTACAAAGGAGGAGGCATCATAGATGTGGTATCAGACAATCACGAAATTAATAACAATGTTGTTGTATTGGAACCAGAATTTGTGGAAAATGAAACAAGAGCGCCACTTTTATTGACCAAAGAAAAATACAAAGATTTTATTCTCTCATTGGATGTTAGGACGGATAAACAGTTAAGGCCAGAAAATCCTAACCCGTGGGAAGTGGCATGGGTTTTATGGAGATACGTTGATGATACTCATTTTAATTACTTTACCCTTAAACCAAATGGTACAGAATGTGGAAAATATGACGGAGGGGTAAATCCTGTCGACCAATTGTTTATTTGTGACTCTGAATTTCCTACTACCTATATCGGGAAATGGGATCACTGGGACATTATAGTGAAAGGGGATCATATCACCATTTTAGTAAATGGAAAAATTATTCATGATTTTGATGATAATTCTTCCTTTGATACAGGACAAATAGGACTATACAATGAGGATGCAAGAACTAGTTTCGATAATATTACAATAATCCCAATCTAAATTAAATTCCTAAATAATATTATAAAGTAATTCATTTAACCTGGAAAAATCGTTGATTTTTCAAATTATTTCTCGAAAATAATAAAACCGCAAAAATGGATATAATCAACACAATTATTGATATATTAAATTCTGGAATTGCACTAGTGCCAATAATTTCAATGAAGGAATCTTCAGTAATACCAATCTTTAAGCCTCTTTCAACATCATCAAAGGACTCTTCATAGGGTGTATTAATTCCATTTACCAATACGATAAAATCAGTCATTTGGTTTTCTGTGTGAGCATCCAATGCTCTTTTAGGAATTACGATGGTTAAATTAGATTCTTTTAATCCATGTTCATTATCATTTGGAATAAAACTCGCTTTCATGCTTAAAGTCCTTGATTCTGAATTCAGCTTGATGTCAGATATCTTCCCTCCTGGAAACATCCAGTACACATCTGGTGTATCATAGTCACTTTCTATAGGATGGGTTTTATCCAGTGCTCTTGGCAGAATTATTTTTTCAAAATAGTTTAGAAACGCGGGATTTGAATCAAGGTTCTGAGAATACAGCCCCATATGGATTACCTTTCCATTTCCAGAAGGTAATTCATAAGTTGCAATTGTTTTGTTTTCGTGGCTGTATTGGACTTGAGGTTCTTCTTTTAAAATACCCCCTATAACAAATGGGTTTGTAGGAGGTTTTAAAAGAGGCTGGGCAAATTTGACTTTATAATCAAGCAATATTTCTGCTTGAGGATTGGTTAAATGGTTTTCTTCAAAGTGGGAATAATTGAAGGGATTATTTTCAAAAATTACATCATCTTCCAGAGCATTAACAATATAATTACTTCCAAACCATTCTGAATTCTCATCAAGGTACCTCTCAGACACACTGGGTTTTGCAGAATTTCCATCAAACTCCCAATCATGGCCCTTCACCAAAGTAATAGTGCATAATTGACTATCAAACAAGATCTCAGCATAGAATACATTTCCGTTCAAGAGAATTACCGAACCTCCATTAATTAGAAATTCTTTCATGTTGTCATAGTACTGTTGTGTAACATACTCATTATGTAAAAAAATTAACACATCATACAGATTGGCTTCATCATTACCAAATATCGACCCGTCATGAATCTCTTCATCTCCTATAATAGTCACAAATGAGTTTGGGAGCGTCTGTTTTACTTGATTGAAGAGGTTCTGAAAATATCCAGTCTCATATTCTAGTGGAATATCACCTGTAAGCAGGTCCAGATCAGTGGTTATTTTTTGTTCATTAGGCGTAAAAAAATATTTAGAATAAAAAAAGTAGAATGAATCGAGATTGTATGCTGCATTCGTAAATGTTGGTTCCACAAAGGCAATCTTTATTTCAGATTGGTTTTCAACTGCTTGGGCAACCATTTGGGCTCTTTTGGTATTGACTAAAGTTTCATCCCATTCTTCATTTCCTGAGTAATCATATGCATGTACTAGAATTCTATGTGGTTGGTCGTTAGGAATAGTTAGTGGTATTGACCACTTTGACCAATCTTCAGGTTCAATAGGTGTTGTGGGTTCAAAATAAATTTCCCCTTCAAAGGGGAAAGGTAGAACAACTGCCTCGACCATTTTTACCTTATCTGAATCACTAGAGATTCCTTCAACTAGTACAGTTCCGTTAATAAAATTTGATGAGCAATGATTAGGATTTGTTATTTTTATGTATGGAGGACTTGCATCGGTTTGAAAAAACTGAATGTTGGACATACCTGGATATTCTGATTCCAGATTAGAAATAGATTGATCAATGTCTGTATTTTTAATTGCAAACACATAATGATCAGAAATGAATGGGAAAAAAACAATTAATGTAATTATTCCCAAAATAAAAAAATTAACCATATTTTATGTTTAAAATCAATCCATGAAATATAATGTTGTGTAATATAGATTACTTTTTACAAAAAGAAATAAGGAATAAAAAAATTAGTAGTAAATAAACTCATGATTAAATTAATTAAAAAACTTGGAATCAGGTGCTTGTCATAAAAAATTATCATAACATACATTATTTTCTGTTGCCTGCTTTTCTTGTTATTATATTTCCATCTATTGCAGCTGAACCAGCTATAGTAGATTCTTACTATACTGTGGAAGAAATAGCAAGTGGTTTATCATGGCCAGTTCAGATGAATTTTGTTGGCAACGATTTGTTAATTTTGCAAAAAAATGATGGTCAGGTGAAACTTTTTAGAGATGGGGTTTTACACGAAGAACCTGTTTTACAACTCAATGTCCATAACGTTGGTCACACAGGTCTATTAGGAATTACATCAGTAGATAATTTTGTCTATTTGTATGCCACACAGACAACAGATAATCCTGATGAGCCATTTCTAAATAGGATTTACAAGTATCAATGGGATGGCAACAATCTAGTTAATCCAAAATTAGTAAATGAGTTACCCGCAGGAACAGGCTTTGATCATTCTGCAGGAGTAATGGTTACAGGATTGGATGATTCTGTTTATGCCATTATAGGTGACACCATCACTCATAATGGAACACTACAAAATAATGGTGGGAATACTCCCGATGATTCAAGTGTGATAATTCGTGTAGAGGCTGAGGAATCTGTTATTCGTCCTTACACGTCTGCAAATGTGTTAGATCATTATTTGGCAATGGGCATAAGAAATAGTTTTGGCTTAGCAATCGATCCTATTACAGGTAACCTGTGGGAAACTGAAAATGGTTCCTATGAAAATGATGAAATCAATCTCATTCAGCCCAAGTTTAACGGTGGTTGGAATAAAATAATGGGGTTTGCCTCATCTGAAGAAATTTCTGCCCTTCCAGGTTTTGATGAATTCACATATACTGATCCAAAATTTGTATTTGAACAACCAGTTGCACCAACCGGCATTTCATTTATCAATTCAAAATGGTTTGAGGGTTATGAAAATACCATATTTGTTGCAGGATTTAATACTGGCACAATATACAAATTTCCTTTAAATGAGCAGAGAACTGGATTTAATTTTATTTCGCCCGAGCTAAATGATTTAACTTACAATCCAAATGATCCCCTTGATGAAATAATATTCGGAACCGGTTTTAAAGGAATAGTGGGTATTGAATCTGGCCCAGATGGCTTTCTTTACGTCTCTACAATTTTTGATAACAGCGCAATATATAGAATTTTACCAACCCATTTAATCCGCGAAGATCCATCACCATTAAAGCAATTAAACACAGGTGTTTTGCCACATGAAGTGCTATGTAGGAAAGGTCATGTAATCTTGGAAAAAGTTTCTAAAACCGGTGTGGGGTGCCTGGAACCAAAAACTGCAATCAAGTTAATTGACAGGAAATGGGGAAAGATAATTGAAACAGAGTCCATCAATCACTGTAATCGTCCTCCTACTCAAATAATAAACTGGTCATATTGTGATTTTTCATTTGTTGATTTTAGTGGTATGAATTTACAATCTACGAATTTTGCGGGTGCAAATCTTGTAGGATCCAATTTTTCTAGAACGAATTTAAAAAACACAAACTTTGATACAGCAACTATAACGAATGCTGATCTTTCGTATGCTGATTTAACACAATCAAATCTTATCAAATCTAATTTATCTCAAAGTAATTTTGAAGGCGCGATATTAAATGAATCTGATCTGAAAAGCACTAGCTTAAAATATTCAAATGTAGTAAACGCGTATTTTATCAATTCGGATATAAAATATTCTTATTTGACTGGTACCAATTTTGAGGGATCGGATTTTACGGGCGCCGATATTTTCAATGCTCAACTACCTGGTGCTAATTTGGCCAACACGAATTTACATAATACTCATTTTGGCATGTCTGATTTGTTTAGAGTGAATTTAACTAATGCTAATTTGGAAAATACCAATTTCGAAAAAGCAAACTTAAAAGAGACAGATATGACAGGTGCACAAATTAATAATGTCATCTGGAATGAATGCGAAGGAAATCCTAATTGTGGTTAGTCATTTAATATTTTTTTAATTTCCATTACATCCTTTAGATATGTGGATATCTTTGTTTGAAATGAACAAACATCTCTTATTATCATTTTAATGAAAAGATACCTTTTGTGAAGGTACTCCATATAGATGATTCACCAGAAATATGTGGGTTATATTCAGATATGTTTACTGCAGATAATCATTCTGTTAGAAGCATTGATGATGGGAAAAAAGGCCTAGATCTTGTGGTTAAAAATGATTATGATTTAATTTTACTTGATATGTGCATGCCTAAATATAGCGGATTAGATTTTCTGCGTGATTTGAAAATTCTAAGACCTTCAGAGTTGAAAAAAGTAGTAGTAGTCAGCGTACTAAAATTTGATGAGAAACATATCAAGGAGTTTTTAGAATTTGGAATACATTCAGTTGAAGAAAAGCCTTCAGACTTGGAAGGTATATGTGCCATACAGAAAAAAATATCACTTAAATGAAAAAATAATTTGATTAATTTACTTTTCAAAAAGGAAAATATATTGAATTAATTTATTTTCAGTCTAAATTCCCGTAAAAAATTTTTTCTCATAGTGTATTGAGATAGAAAATATCATTAAAGGCAAATTTGTAATAGATGTTCCTAACTTTCATGACATACATGAATTAAAATCAAATTATGACTTATGTTTTTTATTGGGGGGTAAATTCAACATTTTAATAATTAGAATTATGATTATGGTGATTGCAATTTGGGGAGTTTCTCCAGTTTTTGGAGACCAAATTTTAGAAAATACAACAGATGGTGTGACAGAAGACTTCGATAATATTAAGGGATATGAATATTTAACAAGACCAACTTTTGGTCTGAGTCATGAAAACCATGAAAGAATTGTAGAGAACGGATTCAAATTCAACAATCAGACTTTTTCCATAAGCGATAATTTTCATACACCATTTACCGCACAATCAGTAATTATTGGAAAAGTAAATACATTTGAAGCTATCACCTTTTCTGAAACAGGCTTAAGAGTTCAAGAATTTTTGTTTGGAATTCCAAACATTGGAGAAGCTCACTTGGCAGAGCTAGGAATTGAGGTATGGTATGACACTAAAGGAGAAATTGAGAAATTTTTGACTGTTCAAAATTCTGAGGTAATTGATAAGAATAGTATCATTGTAACTAGTGAAAAAATAAAGTGCCAAAATTCTGACACTGAAGAAAAATGTAAGGCCACGAAAATAACCATGAAATTTCTTGAGCCTCTAAAAGATAATGTGATGGCAATCAAGGCAATTGATTACAAAAACAGATATCAAATAACATATCTTAATGAAGGATTTGAAATATTGGGTGATTCTCTAAACCCAATGCCGATTAAGATGATTCCATCTCCAGTAAAGGGCGAGGGACTAATAGAGGTTAAGCAGACTGAAAAGTATAGTGATCATTGGACTGCTAGCGATGATAGGATATTTGAGATGAACAGATTTGGTTCATTCAAACAGATAAACCAATCATTCAAGAGATTCCAAGATTCGGGCGATCCATTAACTAGATACCACTCTGGATTTAGCAATGTTGTCGAAAAAGAGAAAGAAAGAGCCACAAATGTATTTAATTCAACTGCTTTGGCCTCTAAAATTCCTGAAAGTTACACCTATCAATTTTCCATTAGCGATAGAATTTCTGATGAAGTTAAATTAATTATGATAGAACAAGAACAAATTGCTCAGAAATTTCTCGAAAACACCCAAGTACAATACAGATATTCTAACCACAGTCCTTTGTTTAACCCATTAACAGGAGAACGAATACAAACCCCAACAAGTAATGAATACAAAACCCAACAAGTAATGAAGACAAAATATTTCAGTGAAGATTTTACTTTAGATTGATTCCAACATCAAAAATATAATATTTTCAGTATTAGCTTCGTACAAAACCCATGTAAATTATGAATTTTTCAGTATCAAAAAGGCTGTGGTTTTGCTTTAAAATAATTCTAAATTAACATCCATGAGTTTGTGTCCAAGGGGTATTTTTAAACTCATTTGAGGTACAAAAAGAAACAAACAAATCTGCCAAACCAGCAGTTAAAATTGCATCATTAAGATTAACACCATCACAAAAAACAACCCCAATTTTCCTTTCAAAGGTTCCTTCTGTTTGCAAATCATCTTCATCAACTATAGTAAATGAACCTGAGGTCATGAATTTGCTATTAAGTCATGTGTTGCCTCAAATCCTGGCTCTCCTGTTTCTGGTGCATTAACTAGGACTTAACTAATTGATTTTCTATGCACTTTGAGAGTATCACCAACAATGTTTTGATTTACATATCCTGGAATGCATCCTGCAGTTACAGTACAATTGGGGGTTGGATTAAGAAAGGTATTCTCCAAGTCTGTTACTCTGGTATCCAAATTTGAAATTGTTGATCCTGTAATTGCTCCACTAACATCCATGTCACCAATCACTAATACATTTCTTGCAAGTGTAATTGTAATTACAGCATATGCCGAACTAAATCCTACTGCAAGTACGATAAGAATTGAAATGCTTGAGAGTTTAGAGAATTTCAAGTCCTCCCTCAAGTATAATTATCCGGGAATCCAAATCAGTTAGGGTTGGCCGGTTGTATAACCTGTAACATCCAAATCTCCAGTGACTACAACATTTCCATCAAGAGTAATTATAAACAGAGTCGATGCAGTTCCACCTCCGAATGAAATTAAAAAGATAAGCAATACAAGAGGCTCAAATCAAGTATTGTATTTTGGACAAAGTGGTAAATTAAGCATATCTTTGGTTTGCAAGTAATTCAAAAATACACTAGATGTCCCATTTTGCTTAATTGAGTTTAAAACTTTAGTAAAGTATGAAAAAATATGTTTTGCCGATAATTTTTGTATATTCTTGTTTGATAGTTTTTCGAGGTTTTAGCCATGTATCACAGGAAATCATTGGGTAGGTTGCCAATAGAAATAAGTATGCATAAAAAATTTCAAAAGAGAGATGGATACTGATGAAAGCCATGTGTTAGAGAAAACCTCCTCCGAGGATAAGATTGAAAGTAAAGAGAAATCTGACGTTTCAAAAATATCTGAAAAGGAGAAATCAAATGAAAAATCTGAACCAATGAAATTAATCATTATACTAATGATAGTAGTAGGGATAGCAGGATATTTTTCAGGATCATACTTTGCAAATCCAGATGAAAATTTAGTTACAAAGGAAGAATTAGCTGAAGCACTTTCAGAATTAGAATCAAAGATGGTAAATACACAACAACTCCCATCACAACCTTCACAACCAGTTAAAATTTCAATAGATGATGATCCAATTAGAGGAGACCCAAATGCACCAATTACAATTGTAGAGTTTTCAGATTTTCAATGTCCATTTTGTGCGAGATTTCATGTTCAAACACTCCCATTCCTTCTTGAAGATTATATTGACACAGGGAAGGTAAATCTAGTTTATCGAGATTTTCCCATTCAAAGCATCCATCCCAATGCACTTCCAGCAGCTGTTGCAGCTGAATGTGCAAACGAACAAGGAAAATACTGGGAGTATCACGATACATTATTTGAAAAACAAAGTGGTTGGAGTAGACTAGACAGTAATGCTGTAATTGCAACCTTTAGTCAGTATGCAACGGACATAGGTTTGGAACAACAGCAATTTGACTCTTGTCTTGAAACGGGAAAATATCTAGAAGAAGTTCAAGGAGATCTAAGTGATGGTAGAGCTTATGATATTACTGGAACTCCAGGCTTTTTTATCGGAAATGATCAAATAGGTTTTGTAAAACTTAGCGGAGCCCAACCATTTGATGCATTCCAAAGAATAATTGATGCTCAACTCGAGACCTAATTGATAACAAGGGTTTATTATACCTAAATTGAACTTTGCAAATATCGGAATAATGACGAGAGGTAATGACCTTTTTCGTCATTGCTTAAGAGAAGAAAAAGAATGACAAAATTTAAAGAATTAGGACTCAAAGATGAGATTATAAAGGCACTAGATGAGATGGGTTTTGAAGAAGTTTTTCCAATACAAGAAGCATGTATTCCTGTTTTGTTATCAAATCGTGACGTTATCGGACAAGCACATACAGGTTCTGGTAAAACTGCAGCCTTTGCACTTCCAATATTACAGCAAATAACTCCAAAAAAAGGAATTCAGGCAATGGTAATTGCGCCAACAAGGGAACTTGCTATGCAAATAGCCGGTGAAATGAAAAAATTTGCAAAGTATACTGGGATAAAGACTGCAACAGTTTATGGAGGACAAGGCATGGGAATTCAATTAGATGCCCTTGATAGAGGTGTGGAAATTATTGTTGCAACTCCAGGAAGACTAATTGATCATCTAAAACGAGGTTCAATTGAATTAAGAAATGTTCAACATGTTGTTTTAGATGAGGCAGACACTATGCTAGATATGGGTTTTATAGATGATATTCAATTTATTCTTGATTTGACACCTGAGGAGAGAACTATGTCACTTTATTCAGCAACAATGCCTACTGAAATTCTTAGACTGGCAGAAGAATACTTGAAAAATGCGAAACAATTCTTGTTGGATGCAGATGATCTAAGCGGGGAGGGAATAGATCAAGGATATCTAGTAATTAAAGACCGAGACAAATTCAATTATTTGATCGATTTTATTAAACCAGTAAAAGGTCAAATTATTGTATTTTGTTCAACAAAATATAGAACAAGAGATGTAGCAAAGTATCTACATCAGGAAAAATATGACGCAGTAGCTATTGAGGGCGACATGTCTCAACATAGAAGAGAGCAAGCCATGGCCAAATTCAGATCAGGTAAGGCAGATATTCTAGTTGCAACTGATGTGGCATCAAGAGGAATAGATGTTCCACGGGTTGAGCTTGTAATTAATTATGATGTGCCAAATCAAGATATGGTTTATTTCCACAGAATAGGCAGAACAGCAAGAGCAGGACTAAAAGGACGAGCAATTACTTTTGTATCATATTCATCTGTAGGCGATTGGAATTTAATTAAACGACAAATCAAAACGGATTTGAAAGATTTAAACAAAGAAATGGGAATAGAGATAAAAATTCCAGATCCCCTAAAAAGACAGATTCCATCTAGAAGGTATGGGGGATCAGGCAGATCAAGTTATTCTCGAGGCTCTCGTTCTGGAGGATATGGAAGATCAAGTAGAAGTGGTAGTTCAGATGACAAGGGACGAGATAAAAAAAGATACGAAAGTCGTGGAGGTCAAAACCGATACGGCGGACGCAGTAAATGGTAATGTAAAACTTAAAGGCTCGTAAATTCTAATTAAATTAAGATAAAGTAATGCATATTGGATTCATTTTGTTAAATTGCGATTTAGGGGCAGAAGAATACATTGTAGATGAGTTAAAACAAATGTCTAATGTTACTAATGCTCACCTTACTTTTGGAGCATATGATGTAATTGCAGAAATTCACACAGAGAATCAAGATGATTTTGAAAAAGCAATTTCATCTATACGGAAATTGTCACGAGTTGTAAGTACAATGACATTAAATGTAATCAACCCCGAATAATCGTTATAGACTAGGTTATCAGCTAATTTTTTGTAAAAACTATCTTGAAGTATGGAACATCAAACTAAGACCCACAGTTGGGATTAAGGTTAACCTATTTTAAGAGCCAAATGAATTTAACACTAATGAAAGCCTCGGAAATTATTTCAGAAATTGAAGAAATTGTAAAATCGATCTCTGATGGGGTTAATTCAAAATGGAGAATAGGGAGAGCAGATAGTGCTTCAGATGCCAAAGAGCAACATGGAGATCCAAATGAATGGCGAGATTGGGATGCAGATAGTGCTGATGAGGCTAGCGAAGTGGTAGAATATTTTGTCGATAAAGGAATGAGAAAGGAAGGCGAAGGTTTTGGCGGTGCAAGTTTTGTATATATTTTCTTTATTGGCTCCCCCCAAGAAGCTTTGTGATTAAACCTTTAATGTGGACATAGAATTTCAAAATTTAAAACCAATTCAGCATCTTTCTAGGTTTTTTTCACATTTTTTTGCTTGAACAAATTACCTGAAATTGCCCTCCCTCCTATTTTTCTTTTAATAGTTATTGTAAAAAGCCAATCAAAATATCTCACAGAATAATTGATCTAAGCTAGATTGTCAGTTATTATTTTGTAAAAACTATCAAAATTATTCTAATGGTTTGCACGCTAATTTTTATTGACTAAGTTGGCTAGTCATAAAATTAAAAATTATTTTTTATTGTTGTGACAAAAAAGAATAGTGGAGATAAAGTGCAATTAATAGAAAAATTTTTGTTTAAAATCGCAAAAAAATGGATTGCAGGCGATACAATTGATGACGCATTATCATCAGCTAAAAATGCATATCAAACTGGAAGGCATGTAATCATCAACAAATTAGGAGAATATCATACTACAAAAAAACAGGTTCGTAATTCAATTGATGATTATCAAAAAATTGCAAATTCTTTTAGAAAATGGAAGATTCGAGGTGCTATTTCTGTGAAACCCACACAAATAGGATTATCAATTAGTCAAAAACAATGTCATAAAAGTTTAGAAGAAATTATTCAAAAAATGCGTCACGCTCATGTGTTTATTTGGCTGGACATGGAATCATCAGAACACACTGATGAAACAATCGAGCTGTATAGTTCGTTTTTTTCAAAATATGAGAGATTGGGAATTGCTTTGCAAGCAAATCTGAAAAGAACAGAAGATGACCTAAATCATCTATTAGGAATTGGTGCAAAAATTCGTCTTGTAAAGGGGGCATATAGAGAAAAACCAAGCATATCATTTAAGACTAAAGAAGATGTTGATAAAAATTACATTAGATTGATGACGATTTTATTCAAAAAAGGAAATGAATTTGCAATTGCATCTCACGACAACAACATCATAAAAAAAGCAAAGACATTATCAAAAAAATATCCAAAAAAGTTTGAATTTGAGTTTCTTAAGGGAATAAGAGAGGAAATCAAACCAGAATTGATAAAAAAAGGATTTGTTGTTTCAGATTATATCCCATATGGAACAAATTGGTTGGCATATTCTATTAGAAGAATTAAGGAGAGAAAGAGAAATATTTTGCTACTTGGAAGCTCTTTAATTCAGTCACAACGAGTTTGAGTTTGAGTATGCATGAATTGTTGCAGATAGTTTTCTCCACCTGCTCCTTTTCCAGTTGTTCCTGAGTGTTTCCATCCAACAAAAGGTTGGCTAGATACCAAAGCTGCAGTAGTAGCACTAGCAGAACGATTTGCATATACAACACCTGAATGGATTTTTGAGAAAAAATCATCTAGTTGTTTTTTATCTTCTGAAAAAATTCCTGCAGTCAATCCATATTCGGATTTATTTGCAAGTTTTACTGCATCATCAAAATTATCATATCTTTGTATACACAAGAATGGTAAAAATAATTCTTCTTTCATCAATTTGTGCTCCTCAGGTAATTTTTCAACTATTGTCGGTTCTACAAAATAGCCATTTTCAAGTAAATCTGTTTTAATTACAGAGCCTCCAGTCAAAATATGCCCATCTTTTTTTGCCAGATCAGAAGCATTTTCAAATTTTGATTTCGAATTTGAATTGATTATTGGACCAAGAAATACATCCTTTTCCCAAGGCATACCAACTTTGATTTTTTTTGTCTTTTCAACTAATTTTTCAATGAATTTGTCTGCAATTTCATTTTGGATATAAACTCTAGAGCATGCACTGCATTTTTGTCCAGCAAATCCAAATGCCGCATTCATTACTCCATCAGTGGCTTTGTCCAAATCAGCATTTTTTGTAACTATGACAGGATTTTTTCCTCCCATTTCAGAGATGAAAGGTTTTGCAGTCTCTTTTGTAAATTCTCGAAATCCTTTCATGCCAACCTCATAAGATCCAGTAAATGCCATACCATCAACATCTTTGCTTTCAATGATGGTTTTTCCAACTGTTCCTCCAGAACCTGTAACAAAATTAATCGCACCATTGGGAATTTCAGAATAAATAATTTTTGCGAATTGAAATGAAGACAATGGGGCATCACTTGCAGGTTTTAGAACAACGGTATTTCCTGTAATTAGTGCAGCAGTAGTCATCCCTATCGCAATTGCAGAAGGAAAGTTAAATGGTGCAATTATTCCCCATACACCAAAAGGCTTCATTATCGTCTGAGTTTTCTCATGAGGGTTTGGATGAGTGGTTTGCTTGCAGAACCCTTGGTTTTTTTCTAGTTGTAGTGCATAAAATCGCATAAAGTCTATTGACTCATCAATGTCACCCATGGCTTCAAGGCGATTTTTTCCATTCTCAAATGTCATTAATGCTGACAAAAAGAATTTTTGTTTGGAAAACACATCAGCACAATTCCTGAAGATTTCAACTCTTTTTTGATATGTGGTGTTACTCCACTTTTCAAATGAGTTTTTTGCACTAGATATGGCATTTTCGGTGTCATGAATAGATGTTTTTGGAAATTCTGCCACAATAATTCCAGTATCAGAAGGAGATCTTACTGTAAAGCAGTCATCATAATAGATTTCTTGTCCATTAATGATTATGGGATATTTTTTGCCAAGTTCATCTCTTACTTTGTCAATTGCCTTGTCAAAATTTTCTTGGAATTTTTCAGTAGAATTACTTGCAACAGCCTTACCCCAAGTGTATTCATTTTGGAATTCAGACAAGTTATGTTTCTCCTGATGAATAAAGAGCCTCAGAGATTATTCGAGAAGCCAAGTGAGATGTCCTATCTTTTACATCAAAACTAGGACAAACTTCCATCATATCCATACCTACAATACCTTTCTTTACTATTTCTTTTAACAAATAGACGGCATCTGTACTGTTCAAACCCATAGGTACAGGAACAGAAACACCAGGAGCAAATGCAGGATCAATGCAATCCATATCAAATGAAATGTACACTTTATCACCTAATCTGCGTGTAACAGAGTTTGCCACTTGTTTGATTCCTTGTTCTCTTATGTCAAAAGGCGTAATCACTTTTAGATCGAATTTTTTAATATTGTCCAATTCCTCTTGTTCAGGGGCTCTAATTCCTATTTGAACACTAGAGGAAATTTCAATATTTGAAAGAATATCATTGACTACTGAGCCATAATAGTTTGTAGTAGAACTTACAAAGTCAGGATGAGCATCAAAATAGACCAAAGAAATTTTCCCGTATCTTTTTGTTATTGTATTAATTATTTGTCTGGTAATAGAATGATCACCTCCAATCGAGATTGGGATTTTTGAAGATGCAGATATTTCATCATAGATATTTTCAATCTGATCGCGGTTAATGTTTCCCATATCATAGATTTTTTTTTCTGAGCCTTGAAAAGGACGACCAAGAGAGATTCGTCCACCATGTTCAAAAGAATCACGGAGATTAGAGATTTGTCTAATTTTAGATGGAGCTTCTTCTGTTCCTTTTCTTAATGCATGGGATTGGGATTCATCAGGAATACCAATGACTACAAATTTAGACTTTTCAAAATTATCGGTATTTGCCCAACATATTTTTTCCATCATCTCTGTTAGCAAATTATAGAATTTGTGCTTTTAGCATAAGGAATATTTCTAACAAGTGCAATCATCATCTTTTAGGATTACAAATTTGTCTCACAAGCACCTGTCTTCAGGGCAATAGCCACAAAATTGCTTCTTTTTAGACTCCAATACTTTGCTTATTTCCTCAAATTAGAAAAGGATTTTCCAGATTTAGGCCATCAAAGGATCTTTGGCAAATTAAATTTAGGCATAAATCTTGGTAATAGAAATGCCAAATTTTAATGAAATAATCAGGAATAGAATTTTTAAAAAACGAATGAAATAGAAAACGAGGCCTATTGGAAAACATATAGAATTTATGATGTTACCATCATTTTTCGTGTTTTTTCTTTTGTCCTATCTGGCTGCATACTCAAAGTCTTTTCTTCGAACTTGAAAATTATCGGATTATCATTTTTCTCAAAACATCCTTCAATAGCACAGCGGATTATGCGTATAGTATTGGCTTTTTTGTGACCATGCTTTTCTTTATCATAGAGATATCGCTTTGCCATTTTGATAAAATCGGATTCAGAACCATGAGAATTTGTATACAAAGTAAAAAAATGCTTCAGTCCTTCAAGAGTAGTTTTTGATTTTATCTTCTTGTATTCATTAAGATCAGTCTGAATTAGAGCATGGGATTCAAACTCTGCCATACAACCAGTTGCTGAAATTCCACAAAGCATAGAGATATGATTTTTAAGTGGGGCTGAGATTATGAACATCCCATTTTGTATTTTTTGTCTTGGCGTAGCAGTTCTGTAAAATAATGAACAGTTTCAAGGTTAGAAAAATCTCTGAATTGAATAGGATATTGAGAATAGTCTGAAATAACACCTATCTTTTTCTAATAGACATGGCTTGGTAAAAGATATCTTTTTTTGCTTGAGTGGAGTTTCCTTTTTTCCTATTTTATCAAGGTGTTTGCTGAAAAAATCTTTAGGAGTGAGAGTTTGATTGTTCTGTAATAGGGAAAGGTATTTTTTGTGTTTAGGTCTTATTGAGAATCCATAGTCTTTTTGTTCATCAAACTCTGAAATTACTTGATAGGTTTTGGATTCCATGATTAATACTTGATAGTGAATATAATATAGTCAACTAAAATAACCAACAGAATAATTGTTATAGGAGTAAATTTCCGTCTTATTCGAAATGGAGAAAATAGACTATGAAAAACCAGTATGGGCAATTAATCATAACAACCCAGAGCCATTAGTTGAACACTCAATTC